>CAZHTU010000118.1:672-2734 GCA_964535815.1 Candidatus Undinarchaeota archaeon | reverse complement strand
TATCTCCACAGCACTCCCCTCCTTCACATCAACCTGCGCCTCTGTAGTCCTCGCCCCCTTATCAATATTCAATACCTGTTCACTCCTACTGCCATCCCTGTAAATAGTCACACCCTTACACCCCAGCTCATGCGCCAACATATACACCTCTTCCACATCCTCCGGCGATGCCTCATTGGGGAAATTGACAGTGTTATGATTTACCAGCCCATTTCCTATAAAGGAATTTGTCTTCGGAATATATAAATCATACACTCTTTCCTTGCCATATTGTAACTCTGTAACTTTTGTAAAGTGCAAACTTCGGTTAAGAATGTTCTCAAGCTTTATATATTCCGGTTCTTTGGATAAATCTGCGCAGATATCCAGCAGCCACCACAACCTGTCTCTATCGCTATTGCTAACCTTGTTGCTGCAGCAATAATACTTTATCTGAGTCATTAGTTTTTGCGACCTACGCCTCTTCATCTTCTTTCGTGCCAGTGAGGTAACTATATTCGATACACATGGTACGCAATTAGTGGTATCGTGACTATTTTGAATCTTTATGTTTTTAAACTTTTCATTCTTCCTCTGTTCGGCAAACCCTATTCTTCTCATAAACTCTTTTTCAAACTGCGGCAATACCACTATCTCGTACAAATACTTTTTTCTATTCTTCTCGTGCTTATAAGCGTAATAAATCTTCTTTGTTTCTAATCTTGAAACAACACCTAAGTTTAACAAAAGCATTTGAAGCCCTTTGGCGAGCTCCTTAGAAACCGTACACATTACGATTATTCGCCCCGGTGCAGACACATAGCCATCTAACGTCAGACCTTTTATAAAATTTTCTACAACAAATCTTCCTGAGGCCTTTATGCATTCAGGAACTCTCTTTTTATCTGCCCCTTTTTGGATTTTCAAATAATCCGCAAAATACCTGACAAGGTTTCTTCCGTTAATAACCAAATCATATAATTCTTTCCTTCGCAAATCCCTGCTTACCTTCGGAAGTACCTCAAATCTCCTTTTTAGTATTGCCGTAAAATCTTTAATTACGCCTCTATCCTGTTGTGCAAAATGTACACCGTTTTTTCCAAAACTACCATCAGCTATCAAATATCCTATGAGTCTAGCCAAGTCCGTGGTAATAGTATGAGGCAACTGAAAATTCTTGGAGTGCGTCATATTAGATTGCACGCATGAAACACCATAGATTTCCTTCATATTATGCCTGTTTCCAAAAACTCTACTTCCATAATATACCGGCAGATAATCTCCTCTTTTGATATCTGCCATATACCTCCATGTTACATCTCCTTTATTATCTATTACCTTTATTCTATGATTAGGCGTTGCACCTAATTCAAGACCAAGGTCTGTCTTAAGTTTAATGACTGGCTTTTCTCCCCCATAATAAAACTGAGAACCATTGACAATATCTGGATTGTCGGCTACCTTCAAATTCAATTTTTTAAAGGTATCGGTCTTTTCATTGTTGTATAAACTGGCAATAGGCATTATCCCTTTTTCTGTGAAGAGCGCGGTGTCTCCGGTAACGCATTTCGAGACCGCATTATCTGTATACTTGCGCTGAAATGCCGCCTGCATCTTTATGTGCCAGATAGGTGTTATATCATGTGATGTCACAAACACATTGCGCACATCCTCAGGGATCTCCTCCATGTCTTTTATAGAAGAACTCTGTGAAATCTTTTGCATAAGCTCCTCGCTGTATAAACCCCTCTCTTTTGCAATCCTCTCAAAATGCGGGTTCACCTCAATGAGCTTATCATCATCCATAACCTTTCTATAAAAACAAATCGCAAACAAAGGCTCTATGCCGCTTGAACAACCGGCAATAATTGAAAGTGTGCCAGTCGGAGCAATAGTCGTAAGTGTCGCATTCCTCCGCTTCTCTCCATCTGCATAAATACTATCCTTGAAGCTTGGGAACTCACCCTTGTCTTTACCAAGCTCTGTGGTCTTCTTAGTTGCCTCACCATGAATAAAACCCATCACCTTCTCAGCCAACGCCACTGCCTCATCGGAATTATAAGGAATGCCCAGTTGCACAAGC
>CAZHTU010000118.1:0-612 GCA_964535815.1 Candidatus Undinarchaeota archaeon | reverse complement strand
ATCCGCCCATCCCATAACACCCATTCCAATCTTTCTGTTAGTCTTTGTCATCTGCTCAATCTTCTCAAGCGGATATTTATTCATGTCAATAACATTATCCAGAAAATGAACCGCAATATTAGTAGCTTCTCTCAACTTATCCCAATCAATCTCCCTCTTACTGCCATCCTCAACGAGCATCCGCGATAAATTAATACTTCCCAAATTACACGATTCATGCGGCAAAAGTATTTGTTCGCCGCAATTTGAAATTACAATTCCATTAGCTATAAAAGAATGGCTAATTGGTTCAGTGAGATCATACACATTCTGCTCACCAGCGGGCTCCATGGATAAGACTCTATCTACGCCTGGTTGCCCTTCCGGACAAATTAAGATTTCATCATCTTTGTCCAATTTTTTCAGCTCAACCCATCCTTTTGTAGTCATTATTTTATGGTCCGGCGTTGCGGTAAGTTTAAAACCTGTTGCTGTAATCAATTCCAATACAGGTTTTTTCCCTACGCTCCAAACATTAGTTACATCTCGTAAAGTTACGCCGGTAGTAGTTTCTGTCATTACTGCGGTATTAGACTCTCCTCCAACATCAATATCCTCTGGTAAAGTTCTATC
>CAZHTU010000117.1:0-2734 GCA_964535815.1 Candidatus Undinarchaeota archaeon | reverse complement strand
CCCTTCTCACGAATCGATTCAATAAAACCAAGCTTACTTCCCCCATCAGTTATCAGGTCCTCTATCAGTAACACTCTATCTCCATCGGATATTTTCCCTTCTATCTTGCCTTTTGCTCCGAACTCTTTCTTTTTCGGACGGATATATGCCAATGGCTTGTCAAGCTCCCAGGCAAGCCATGCGGCGAATGGCACACCTGCAGTGACGCCTCCTGCAACCACATCAAAATTTAAGGATGTAGCAAACCTTTCCAATCCTTTAACTATACTTTTGAAGAGCTTTGGATGTCCGATTATCTGCCTGCAATCTATGTATATTGGACTACGATTACCAGAGGTCAGTGTGAATGGCTCTCGGACATTCACCTTTACTGCGTTAATATTCCACAATTCCAAGGATTCACCCATTTTCGATTTCCTCTATTATCTGTTTCACAGCTTTCTTTGGGTCTTGTGCTTGGTAGATTGCACGTCCAATTATCAGAAAATCCGCTCCTGCATCCACTGCTTCAGATGCTTTTCCGCCCTGTGCACCAACACCTGGACTGAAGATAGTTAGATTTGGCAGAATTCCACGAATCATTCTAAGTCTCTCAGGCCTGGTTGCAGGAGCGACGATTCCAGCAACTCCAACCTCTTTGGCCATCTTACATAAGTCCTCAGTATGCTTTTGAATAAATTCTGTCGCTCCAGGATGGGACATCTCTGTAACCATGATAATATTCGGAGTAACTTCCAGGCATGTCTTTGCCATATCTGACCCAACAAATCCCTGTACAATTACATAATCTGCCCCATTTTCCACAGCGGCGCAGACAATCATCTCTGCAGTGTTTCCGATGTCCGCGACCTTCAGGTCAGCGATTATTGGTAGATTTGCAACTTCTTTTACTTTCTTCAGGATATCCATTCCGCAATTGAGAATCAAAGGGTATCCAATCTTAATGGCGTCCACCGCCCCATTCAAATCACGTGCTACTTGCAGTGCTTCCTCTTCAGAGGTCACATCTAACGCCACCACAATTCGCGTCTTTTTCTCAATCAATCTAATCCCTCTTCGCGTTCAAGGCTCCAGACATTCTTTCCATAACCTTTTCTAGCAATAACCTCTCCCTGGTCAAACACCACCTGTCCGCGTACTAGTGTTTTCTCTGGAATTCCGCATACTTCCTTTCCTTCGTATGGACTCCATCCACACTTAGTGAACAAAGAATCGCGGTTAATCACTTTTTTTGCTTTCATATTGACAATAACAATATCTGCATCCTTTTTGGGTGCAATAGCACCTTTATTCCATAGTGTAAAGATTGATGCAGGATTCTCTGCGAACATCTTTACCAGCAAGTCAAGCGGTAGTGCGTGCTCACCAACCTTGGTCAACATTAGAGGTAGAGTAGTCTCTACTCCTGGAACTCCTGAAGGGGCCTTGGCATATCCTGCTTCTTTTTCTTTGGGTAGATGGGGGGCATGATCGCTTCCAATCACCTGGATACCATCACCCAATGCCTCCCAAAGTGCAAGTCTATCTTCTTCTCGTCTAATAGGTGGATTAACTTTAACATAATTGTTCAATCTGTATCCTTCATCCTCTGTCAGGAGAAGATGGTGGGGTGTCACTTCGCACGTCGCACGTTCAGGCACCATAGCTAATTCTCTGAGAGAAGAAACGTGACAGACATGTGTCCGCTGACCATATTGTCTGACCATGGTACCTACAAACTTCAAGGCACTTGTTGCGGATTCGATGTTTCGAATTCTCGAATGGTCGAAGAAATTTGGCTTTTCGAACTCTTTAGCATTGCCTTTTATTACTGCTTCATCTTCTGCATGTATACAAGCAACCGCTGTTTCAGGAATGGCCTTGTAACATGATTCGAACTTTTTACCAGTCGTCAGAAGCGTTGAACTCTTGGCCATGTAGAATTTCACAGCACCTTCTACAAGGTTTTTAATTTCTGAAGCCTTATCTGCCCCTAGCTGGAGACCGTAGTCCACGACTGCTTTCTTACTTACAGACCTGTTCTTTTTCTTCAACTTTACAATTGAGTCAGTGGCAGGCTTGTTGTTAGGCATATCTATTACTGTTGTCACACCGCCTGCAGCAGCAGCGCACGTCCCACTATGAAAATCCTCTTTAGTCTTGAATCCTGGATCACGGAAGTGCACATGGGTGTCTACCATCCCTGGAAGCACAATCTTTCCACGCGCGTCGATAATTTTGTCAGCATTAAGTGAACTCTTACTTATTTCGACAATCTTTCCGTCTTGAATCCCTATGTTTAACAAGCCCACCCTGTTCGATGCGAAGACTGTCCCATTCTTTATGCATAAATCTAATACCATTGTTTGCTTCCTGACCTGTTTCTCCTATACTTGCCTAGTTCACTTCCTTCCAATTCTGTGGCCCAGAATACAGGACCATCCTTGCATACGCGCAATCCCGAAGGGTCTATTGCACAGCTTCCGCAAACACCTGACCCGCACTTCATAAAGCGTTCAAGGCTCACTTGCGCTCGAACGTCTCTTTTCTTTGCGATTTCCATGATTGCAGTAAGCATTGGTTCGGGACCACAGGCAATTATCTGGTCATATCCCTTAAGCTTCTTAAGTACTTCGTGCGGGAATATCTTTTCACCGCGCGACCCGTCGTCAGTGCACACTTTCAGGTCGTGTTTTTTCAAGCGCTCTTCGAATATAAGTTCGTCGGCGCTTTTTGCACCCATCACAATAGTATA
>CAZHTU010000116.1:0-2741 GCA_964535815.1 Candidatus Undinarchaeota archaeon | reverse complement strand
TCAGTCTCGACATATCCCTCTTCTCCGCAGAGCGGGCACTCATACTCGACCTGAGCGATTGTCGTGCCTTTTGGAACTGCGACTGTTGCTCGACCCATTGTCTCGCCCTCTTTGTTCTCAAGCTTGCGGCGGGTGAAAAAGCTGAAGTCATTCATAGTCTTGCCTTCGATGTCTATCTTCTTCACTGGCGGGGCGATATCGATATTTTCTGATTCGTTTTCAGTCATGGTGGTGGTAAAGCGTTTGTTATATTTAATGTCTATTGTTCTTTTAGGAGTTCTAAGAGTAAGTCGTGGACCTTGCCGTTCGAGCCGGCAATGCTTCCGTGCCTGAAAGTCCAAGGATTGCCTTTATGGTCGGTCAGCTTGCCTCCAGCTTCTTCTAGGATTAGTCCGCCTGCAGCAATGTCCCAGGGCTTCGCTGAGTAAATCACCCAGGTATCGCACTGACCAGAAGCTATGTGGACTGCGCTTCGTGTCGCACATCCGGTCATGCGGACCATCATGCTCGCTGGTGCGAGCTTCATGAAGTTGGGAAGCATCTGCGTTTCACTGCTCTTCTTGCTGAAAGAGGAATCGTGTATAAGCATCGCCTCGGCCAATGAGTCTCGCGAAGAGACGTGGATTGGTTTTCCATTCAGGAAAGCGCCTTTGCCTTTCTCTGCAGTATAGAGCTCGTCGTAGATGGGGAAGTATACTGCGCCGGCTTTGGGTTCGTCGTTCTTGACAAAAGCTATTGAGATGCCAAAGTTCGGCAGGCCATAAGCGAAGTTTACTGTGCCGTCAATTGGGTCGATGACCCATAAACGGTCGCTTTTGCCACTAGTGCCTGATTCTTCAGCGAGTATCTCGTCGTCAGGGAATGCTTCCATAATTATTTTCTTGATTAGTTCCTCGCACTTGATGTCTGTGTCAGTGATAAGGTCAAACGCACCTTTCTGTTGGATGTCTTTCTTTGAGTGGAAGGCTTCTTTGGCCAGATTTCCTGCCTCTTTGGCTGCTTTTTTTGCTATGTCTAGTTCATTCATGTCTTCACCGTCTTGGCGAATTCGTCGAGCTTTGAACAGGACTCGACCAGTTCGAGTGTGTTGCCTTTTTGGATGCCGCGGCGGTCTGCGAATCCTGCGGAGGCCACAAGGACGTGCTTGACTGGTAAGTCAGGGCCGTGCATGCAGTATCTTCCTTTAGGACATGGAACTGCATTCTCAGAGATAGTGACGATACGGTTTACAGCATCGAGCCAGATCAGGTCGACCTGCGCATTCGCTTCCTCCATAGTTACAGTATGCATGTCAAAGGTTTCAAAGTCGTAAATCACGCCTGAAGTCTCTTTGAGTTTAGGAAGGTCTGTGAGTGCTAGAAGGGGTTGGCCTGCGCGGACCTCGGCCTTGAAGGGCCACGCCCCAATATTGAATTTGCGGTAATTCTCGCAATCCGTGTCAACGCATCCGCTGATTAGCATTAACAATAGGACTGCAAGAAGAAGTAGCTTCATGTTGTTTACTTCTTGTATACTGTCTTTTTCTTCAGCAGTTTGCTGACCTTCATACCGACTTCGTCCCCGGCTTTGGCAGACTCGACCTTCTTGTGGTCAACTTCCATGGAGGTTACTTCCTCTTCGAACCACTCAGTCTTGCCTTCTTCGCCCTTGCCTGGGAGGATTAAGGTGTCCCCGACCTTGACTGTTCCTTTCTTGACCTTGAGCACGGCCACAAGGATGTGGTCGAAGAAATGGGAAATCTCTCCGATTTCGGTACCTTTCGGTATGTTCTCTGCAGGTGCAGCATCTGCGGCTGACGGTTTCTTTGTAGTTTTTTTAGTCATTTGATATACCTAGCTAGCATATTGTCTACCTACTTAAAAAGTTTTTTGAACCCTTTGGAAAAGTCTATAAATCAATCAGGATAGGTTAGGAGTGTCAACTACCCCGTATCAAGATGCAGAGCTTGTAACTATGCTCGCTCGCAATTCGTCTCGGCATAACGTTTTCACATCACAAGTTAACGCTTTGAGTTCACCACATGCTACGATTGGCTGGTTGACAGACAGCCTGCCTATCTTGCGCTTGGCAAGACAGGCGATGTTTCTAGCCGCATTGAGGTCGCTATGAAGGCTGAAATCACAGACCTTGCATTTGAAAGTCCTTCCCAGTCGGTTGGCCCTGCGGATATCTCCGCATTTGTTGCAGGCTTGGCTGGTGTAGTGGCTATTTACCAGTATCACGCTCTTGCCGAGTAGTCTTGCCTTGTATTGGATGAAATACAATAGTTGCGACGGACTCCAATTGCCAATGAGTCTGGCGTTTTTCTTTCCTTTACCTCTGCGCTTTCGCATCTTCATTGCGGCTACGCTCAGATCTTCAAGGGCAATCGCATCGCAATCGCTGTTCACGATGGCTTTGCTGATGCAGTGGTTTGTATCAGCGACGAACCGTCTTTCTCGCCCACTAAGTTTCATGAGATGTCTTTTTGCAGAGCGAGTGCCTGCTCGCTGAAGGCATCGTTTAAGGTGTTGATATCTGCCTTTGACTGCACGCAGTTTTTTGCTATTGAAGAACTGATTATTAGATGTGACTGCGGGGTTGTATGCGCCCCGGTCAACCCCGATGACCCTCTCCGGTTTTCGCATTTCAACGTCCGGGACATTTGTTGTGAGACCTATGAAAGTTCGTCCGCGTCGCATATAGATATTGGCGGCGGTGCACGCCCTAATTTTGTATTTAAGAAAGTAAGCAGGTATCTT
>CAZHTU010000115.1:0-2747 GCA_964535815.1 Candidatus Undinarchaeota archaeon | reverse complement strand
TCATCCTTCCAACAATCTTCCCAATACTTCTCTGTTTCATCGTGGCCATGATTATCCACACGATTGCTGAACTCCCTTGCGGAGCCGAATCCACATACGAGGAAGCAGTAACCATGGTTGGCTTCTCAATGACGCCTCTGGCCGCGTCAGCACTTATCAAGTTCCTCGCGGCTGTGGTCTCACCCAGTACTTACTTATCGGTAAATGTAACAAATATGGCCATTGGTTCACGCCAACTAGCAGGCGGTATTGGTAGATTCTTCGGCACCCAGGCCTTTGTAATAACAAGCTGGCTTGAGATCGGCCTTACCATCTGGACCTTTTACCTGCTCTACATTGGGATAGAAGAACAATACAAGATTAAGAGCCTCCCCGCAATAATAACACTGTTCGGAGGTATCCTAATCTGGATATTCATGGCCAATATCTACTCGCTTTGGCAGCTCTAATCTCAATAGATCAGCTGGCGGCTTCGCACGCATAGAACTCATGCGTTTCGGTCGTGTACATCAATTCACAATTCTCAGGGAGCTCTGTCGGGACTTCCGCCTCTGTTTCTCCCGCAGCACCTGAAGCCTCACCAGTCAACACATCCTTCCATAACAAGACCTTGACCTGTTCAGTCTTCGCGTCCACGACACCTATGCCTTTTATTGTAATCTTCACGCCCCGCCCGGCGTATATCGGCGCGACATAGACGTACCTTCCGCGGATATACTTAAATTGAGGCTGTAACACGACCCACTCCAATCCTGTTCGCGAGTATTGGGATACTTCCGACTCGATTATTGAGGTTGCTTTGACTGGACCAATTAAACCAAGGTCTCTAGCATCGAACATTTGCAGCTCGCCAACCCCCTCTCCATTGGCAACGACTTCAGCCCAACTAACAATACTCTTTCTCTGCCCGCCCATTGGCTCGAACTGAACCAAGGCGTAGAATCGGTCATCCACTGATTCATATTGATAGAATAGGTCCTCAGCAGGCTCGAATATCTGTGGTTGGCGGAAGATGTAATCGATTGGGTCTTTCCAGGCATTATATCGGGCCCAGGCAGTCATACGTTCCTCTGCATACTTCTCTTCAAGCACAAGATACTTGCCGACGCCTGCAGGAATCGAGCCGAGCTCGTGAAGTGTTACTTGTCCATTAGCATCTAACACTGCTACTCCGACCTGCTTGTAGATGAATGCAAGCGGGAGGACATTGTAGTCGTAAACCCCGTAAGGATAAATCCATGAATCTAGTTCTGGAACATAGTATCCATCTCCGTACCTGTAACCTGGGTGGGACAATCTCAATCTCAAATTAGTATTGAGCACATCCCTGCCTGCAATAAGGCTCCAGAACGGGTCACGCTCTGAATACTTGATGCTTGCTGCAACTTTTTCCCGGTCACCAGGATTCATTGCATTGATTATAACATAATACGGGCTTGGCTCACCCTTCTTCAGGAAAATAGTGGGTTCATAAACTGAAATCCACCTTAATTTTCCATCAACAGGGTAGACATCCACACGCGAGCGCCAGCCTGCAACATCAAAACCTGTTTCCACAAGTTCAGTCCGCGGCAATTGGGACGCATACTCTTGTGACACCACACGAATATCCTTAACATCGTCATAAGTGATATCCAATACATCCCCCTCCTGCATCTGTTTAGGCTGGGCCATCTCAATCTCGTCCACGTCCAGCATCTTCATGAGGGTTGGAGGGTTCCATAACATCGACACCATCATGATTCCAAGAACTATCATAAGCAGTGTCACAATAGGTGAATGCGATGTCTTCATCTTCAATCCCAGACCGCGGGACATTGAGATGAATATGGCTTCGAAGACTATCCTCATGCCAAAGGCGAGAAACACTGCCAAATTAACAGTTATGTTCATGAATAGGAAAAGGCCAACAAACCAGGAGAACCCTATTTCAGCGAGCCACTTCCGCCCAGTATCATATCTCCACATCATGCGGGTGTAAAAACCCGCTACTGCTATGGCTCCCAAAAGAGCCATACCTATTGTATAGTAGACAACAAAACCGAGTGAATCGGCAAATGCAACAAGATTGAGTAACATGTTTCCTCCTAAACGCTTGCAGTTTTAATACTTCACGCCCGCAAGGATTAAATAAATAGGAATCTACTGTGGATATGCATGTTCGAAGGTATATTCTCAGGATTGCGAAAGCTGTTCGGCACAGAGCATATCCCCAGTGGTGAATTGACAGAGGAAGAGAAAGCACATATCTGGGCCGAAGCCCGCGAGAGAGGACAGAGGGCGCTGGACCGGCACGAGGAGGAGCTCCGGCAGGTAGTGGAAGACCAATATTTCCGCAAGATATGCGCCAAAAAGCGTGAGCTACATTTCGATGGCCTGCATGGAAACATCCTGGATGTCGGATGCAGCGACGGTATATGGTTTAAGCTCTTAAAGCGACTCGGTGCTGAGAAAATATACGGAGTAGAGCCTGATAAAAGGCGAATCCCTGACGCAAAGAAGCGTCCAGAGGTCGACCCTGAAAACATCTACAATTGCCTTGTCGAAGACCTCCCTGGCCGCTTCGATGGATTTTTCGATTATGTGGTAGTCCTGTACTGGGAATTGGGCCACCCTGCGGGTGAGGAAGATAGGTATGGGCGTATGAACCAGAAAGAGCGAGAGAGACTAGCCATTGCAGGGCTTGCGAGGGTGCTCAAACCCGAGGGAAAAATACTGGTGCTCTTCGATAGTGGAGAGGGTAAGGA
>CAZHTU010000114.1:0-2782 GCA_964535815.1 Candidatus Undinarchaeota archaeon | reverse complement strand
GGATATGCTCCACCCATTAACACGACAATAGTCGGGTCCACTTCTTTTACCAGACTTGCCAAGAGGTGTGCCATCTCTTTCTGAGATGTAAAAGAGCAGCTGATGCCGCAGATATCAGGGGAGTACTCTTTGATTTGTTGCTTAATCTCGTCTGCATCAAGCCCTACTCGATAATGCCCCTCTGCATGTTCTGTTTTGTTCCAGCCTTCTGCAAGGCAATCTAGTATTTTTACGTCGTGGCCTCGACGCCTTACTACAGCCGCAAGATAGGCAAGACCAATCGCATGAGGGACGCGCATTTGCAGTTCAAACGCATTTTCATGTATCCTCCAGGGGTGTGCAAGAAGTAGTACTCTTTTGGTTTTAGGCATGTTAATCAAATTTCAGACGATGGTTTATACGATTTTCGAGCGCAAGTGCATCACTGTTTAGCATATGCAATATAATACTTGGTTTCTTTCACTTTTATATTGTCTTTAGCATAGTCTTGTATATCCGGTCGGTTCTTGGAAACAATAAAGATGTCATAATCTGGATAAATGACAACACCCTTTTCCCTTTTCATTATTGGCGTATTTTTAATTTCAGGATAGTGGTATCGAATCTTCGTATATTCCTCGACCATAAATTGCTTGTCGTCGTTTTCTTGTATAAACTCCACCATCTCATTGAAGTCATTGAAAGAGTCGCGTGCAACCACGACCTTGACTACCGCACCTGTGCATATGCATAATATGAGGAGCATAAATATGGCCGCAACCTTTTTGTTAAGCATTGATGCAGTTTTCCCTATGTATGCACAGAGAGGTATTATCATCAGGAAGGCGTATCTGAAAATAACCCCACTGTCCCCCATATACAAATAGATTTGAAAGAAAAGATAACCAAATAAAATTAAGGCAAGCAGCGGTTCTTTTTTCTCTTTGATATTCTGATAAACTGAATACAATAAAAAAGCAGTCATGCTCAGTGTTATAGACAAGAAAGTATAGAATACAGAGGCGCCAAGGTTGCTGAGGCCTGAGTAGTTCCCTTCTGGCACGCCCCAGAATGCAAAGTATGTTCGTATTCCTTTGAGCAGAAGTGAACTCTCACTTCCTGTTAGCATGGGTGCAAGCAGCGTGCTTACGAAACCGGTTTCTGTTGCCGGGCTTCCTCCAAGGTAGAATGCGCTATCAAAAAGCAAGTAGTTTCGTACAAGCCATGGCGCGATTAGCAGTAACCCTATAATGAACACAAGCATGCCCTCCTTGCGCTTTCGTTTAATAAAGAGTGCACTTGGCAGTATAAACAAAAGAGGCAATGCAGAATATTTCGTTAATATCGCAAGTGCGATAAATATGCCGCAGAGCAGGACACTATTCTTGTTCAACTCAATACGTTGCAGAAAGTAGATGGCAAGTATGGCAAAAAGCAACAACAATGCTTCGGCATACGGGATTGAGAGGTAGGTTACTGAGAATGGCTGGAAGACAAAGAAAAATGTTGCATATCTAGCCGCACGTACGCCCCAATACTCATTGATTATTTTGTAGAACAAAAATGCCGAAAGTGAGAATACTAAGGGAGCAAATATCTTGAGCATGAAGGCCGATGAGCTGAACAAGGATAGAAGAATGTGAAATAATGGCGGATAGGTGTACTGACCATTCCAGTTTGCCCTTCTGCGACAAGCGCATGGTTCGCAGTGTCGCCACTGAGTGGGCTGAAAATCGCAATACTGAATCGGAGAAGCAATCCAAGACATATAATCGCTAAAAATAGCTTCCTGTCCATAACTTGAAAAATAATATCAATGTTTAAATAACGTTGCCTTTGTCAATATTTTTCGCATAATCAGTTTTAGGAAAAGCAGAAGTAGGAAAGGGAAAAGGAACAGTATTCCCAATAACTTTCTGGGCAGACTTACAGACCTACCAAATGCAATCTTGATTTCTGAAACTAATGCATTTAGACCTTTGAGGTCCCGTATCATAAATTGGGTTGGGAGGTGGACTCCATTCAAATACTCAACATCAGGCATGCTTCTCAAATCAAATAATCTGCATAATGCGAATCTCAGGTAGAAGGCTTTTGAATATTCATTAAGGCGGTTTACTAGTGTATGATGGAACATCTGCTGATGTTCCAAAACCACCTCTGCCCTTCTCACGAGTTTTTGACCAATCATAGTTCTTTGTAATGATGCCGCTCTCTTTTGCTATCTTCTCGAGTTCAGTGCCTGGCAAGATATCGGTTGGATTGTACGAAACTGCATCAGGCCGAAGCGCAATACTAAAATTGAAGGTATCGTCTATACTCTCAGACGTTTCTCCAGGGTGGCCTAACATGAAAAAAGCACCTGTTTTCAATCCAGCTTTATGCGCAAGTGTAACAGCGCGTTTTGCACTCACAAGGTCTATATCTTTTTTAATTATTTTGAGCACTCTGGGATTTCCAGATTCGATTCCAAATTCTATAGTGTTGCAACCTGCTGATTTTATCTTTCTGAGCAATTCAGCATCAATTGTGTTTACCCTGCCCATGCACTCCCAGTTAATCTTTAGTCCACGATGTATTATCTTATCACAAATATCAATTGCCCATTTTTTTCTTGCTGTGAAAGTATCATCTTTTATGTGAAGAATTTTGTTAGTACCATACTTCTTAACGAGGGCTTCTATCTCATCCACAATGTTCTTAGAGGACCGGGTCCTGAGCGTTCGCTTCCATATTGCAGGGCTGGCACAAAAAATACATCTAAACGGACAGCCTCTCGAAGCTAAAACAGAGTGGTACTGAT
>CAZHTU010000113.1:0-2787 GCA_964535815.1 Candidatus Undinarchaeota archaeon | reverse complement strand
ATTTCTTTTCCCGTATTCTCTTTACCAATAGAGAACAATATTGACCCATGTGCGATTTCATGGGCTATGCCCATTGCTGTGAGCACGTGCGACGCTTTCAAGGCCTTGGAGGTGCACGCTGAGCCAGTCGCAGCAGCTATACCCTCCTCTCCGAGCATGTAGAGCGTGGATTCGCCTTCTATCCCCTCAAATGAGAAGTTTACGTGCCCTGGTAATCGCTTAGTAGGGTGACCATTGAGCTTCACGTGTTCAATCTTTTTGATTCCATCTTCAAGTCGTTGTCTCAATGGCAAAACCTTCGTCTTAATCTTTTTCAAATCCCTCTTCGCTATCTTTGCGGCTTCACCCATGCCGATTATTCCTGGGACGTTTTCAATACCTCCTCTGCGACCGCGTTCTTGGATTCCGCCGTGGATTAAAGGAACCAGACTCACACCATTTCGCACATACAGTGCTCCGATGGCTTTAGGTCCATAAAAGCGATGAGCTGACATAGTGAGCATGTCAACACCGAGTTTTTTAACATCGACGTCAATCCACCCTACTGCAGAAGTAGCATCTGTGTGCAGTAAAGCATCTCCAGAATGAACAATCTTACTAATCTCCTTAATCGGTTGAATTGTCCCGACCTCATGATTAGCAAGCATGATTGAGACAAGAATGGTATCTTTACGCATACGCGATTTGACATCTTCTGGTCGAACCATCCCATATTTATCCACTGGAACTGTTTCAACCTTGAATCCGAGCTTCTCCAGCCACTTCGCTGTCTGAAGAACTGAAAAGTGTTCAATAGACGAAACGAGAATATGTCCTTTCTTCTTTGCAAAGGCAAGGCCTTTCAAGGCAAAATTATTGGCTTCAGCCCCGCTTGAAGTGAAATAGATTTCTTCAGGCTTACAATTGATTAATTCCGCTACATGCTCACGTGCATCTGTTATTGCCCTCTGAACTGGTCGAGCAGCATAGTGTACACTCGAAGGGTTACCAAACTCCTTGAAATCCATCTTTTTGGCCACGCGCTCGTCGAGCGGACAGGTGGCCACGTGATCTAAATAGATCTTCATAATCAGTCTTCAACTACAATTGCATCTGATGGGCACGTGTTTTCACAAGCGCGACATCCGATGCACTCGTCACCGTTTGCAACCTTGGACTTTTTGTCTTTCATCTCGAAGACATCCACTGGACAAACATCAACGCATTGCGAACAACCTGTGCACTTTTCCTCATTCACTATCGGTTTCGGCATTCTCAATCACCTCGTTCAATTCTTTGACAAATCCATCGACGTCAAGTCCATGCGCGCTCAGTCCCTCTTCCAAAGTCTCTGAAGCACCAAAAGCACATCCGATACAACCCATGTTGTGCTTAGCAAACACCGGAAAAGTCTCAGGATGCCCACGGACGACATCGTGTATTACCATGTCTTTAGTTATTTTTTCTGTCATTGTGGGCTCAATTATAACAGAGTTATATTTAAATGTGACGGACCCTATTCCCCGACTTTTATTGCATCGTTGCGGCACTCACGCTCGCAAGCATGGCAATATTCGCAGGTCTCAGCATCCTTCACTACAACCAGCCATTTTGATTCACCCTTCTGACGGCCTTTGCGTAGTTTCATCTCGAGAATGTCCTTCGGGCACACTTCCTCACATAAACCGCAGCCTACGCACTTTTCCTCATCCACGACCGGTCCTGCTGCTTTAAGTATTCTTGTCATTTTATTTCTCCTTTCCGACGCCGAACTTGAGTACGGTTTTTCCAGCTTTCTCAGCCTTTTCCACGTCAGAGACCATATTCCTAACGTCTACAATCACTTTAACCTTTCCTTTTGAGAAATCATGCGTATAGAACTGGGTGTGGTCTGCACCGATTATGATGCCATCCATGTCCTGTGCATCTTCGAGCTTTGCAGGCGTGCCGAACTTTTTCTGGTCCTCTTCAGGGACCCACGGGTCATATGTGAACACTTCGGCACCTTTCTCTTTTAGATCCTCAGCAATGAACTTACATCCCGACAGGCGGGTGTCGTCTGTGTTTCCTTTAAACGCAACACCATAGATGCACACTTTTGCGCCTTCAAGGTTCTTGTCGTGTTTCTTAAGGCCTTTTTCCATGAGCTCGACTGCGTGGTGCGGCACGTACTCATTGAGTTTACGGCCGGACATGATTGTATTTTTCTCGCCAAGTCTCTTCATTGGCTCGGCAACGTAGTATGTGTCTTCAGGAAGACAGTGACCACCAATCATTCCTGGCTGGAAAATATGGGTCTTGAGATTGGTATTTGCGGCCTGAATGACCTGATAGACATTGAGTCCCATATCCTCGCAGAATAATGCAAAATCATTCGCAATCGCGATGTTACAGTCGCGGTAGGAATTTTCGAAAATCTTGCTAGCTTCTGTGATTTTTGGGTTGTCAAACTCATAAACAGGCGAACCCAAAAGTTCGAAAAGAATCTTCGCTGGGACGTTTGCTTCAGGGTCTCGTGAGCCCACCGTCCTAGGGAGGTCCTGAAACTCTTTGAGTGCACGGCCTTCAGCTATTCTCTCCTGCATATGACACATGCCAAACGTGTGTTTAGTGTGCTTTTTTGCCAGTACTTCTGCTTCATCTGTTGCTCCTACTGGTACGGTAGATTTATTGACAATGATGTGACCGTCCTCTGTCAAACCTTCAGCAATGTCCTTGGACACATCCAGAATGATACTATAATCATCAGCCCATGTCGGGACAGCAAGCACGTGAATCATACTCTTCTTGGTTGCTGTAACATTATCT
>CAZHTU010000112.1:0-2839 GCA_964535815.1 Candidatus Undinarchaeota archaeon | reverse complement strand
TATCTTCTCGATAGCCTGCATAAAGTGCTTTTCCTCAACCTTTTCCTTATCCTCACGGATGGCAAAGAGGCCGGCTTCGGTGACTATCGCTTGAATATCAGCACCAGACGCACCGTCAGTCTCCTTTGCAAGCTTCTTGAATGAGACCTTACCAAGGTTGATTCCGCGACAGTGGACCTTGAAGATTGCTTCTCTGTCCTTGAAAGTAGGAATTGGAAATTCAATAAGGCGGTCTATTCTTCCTGGACGAAGGAGGGCGTCATCAAGTATGTCTGGCCGGTTGGTAGCAGCAACTATCACCACTTCGCCGCGAGCATCGAATCCGTCAAGCTCTGCAAGGAATTGGATAAGTGTGCGCTGAACCTCGCGGTCTGCACCAGTTCCGACATCCAGTCTGCGGGCAGCTATGGCATCGACCTCGTCTATGAAGATTATTGACGGGGATTTCTCCTTGGCTAACTGGAACATCTCCTTGACAAGTCTTGCACCTTCACCAATGAATTTGTTCACAAGCTCTGACGCAATGACGTGGATGAAGCAGGCATTTGACTCATTTGCTACTGCTTTAGCTAATAGGGTCTTGCCAGTGCCTGGTGGGCCAATGAATAAGACACCTTTTGGCGGGGTTATTCCAACTTTCTTGAAAAGGTCGGGTTTTGTTAAAGGTAGCTCAACAACTTCGCGCACATCCTGAATCTGTTCCTTTAGTCCGCCGATTTCCTGATAGGAGAGTTCTGGCTTCTCTATCAGTTCCATGGCATTGACTAACGGGTCTTTTGCACTTGGTAGGATGTCGATGATTGAGAGGAGATTGTTGTGCAGAGTTACGCGGTCACCTATCTTCAATTCATTGTCTGGAGGCTCATTGGCGATTACAAGTCCAGTACCTGTCCTGATTATAGCTTTCTTGTCCAGGACCTCTTCAACATGCCCAACTAATTGAGCAGTCTGTTTCATGCGGTTGACTTCATACTCGGTCTCTGCAAGCCGACGCTTGAGGAGGGAGTTTTCATTGAGAACATTATAGTAGCGCTCTTCTAGTGCGCCTGCGATTGGTTTCTTCTCAATATCAGTTAGCATCCGGTAATTAATTAAACCGCGCTCATATATACTTTTGCATGATTTGCGACGTCTGCGGACGGGAAATGAGTGAGTATTATGATGTTGAGCTGGAAGGCTCGCGCATGAAGGTTTGCAAAGCGTGTTCAAAATATGGGAAGATTATTGAACAGTGGAAACCTGAAAAACCAAAACCAAGCTTTAAACCGCGGTCTTTTAATCGAGCTCCAAGGCCGCAACCTCAGGAAGATGTGCTCACCTCAGGATACGGAGAGATTATTAAAAAGGCGCGCGAGAAGCGCAAGCTCACACGTGAAGAACTGGGATTGATGATTAATGAACGAGAATCCATCCTTCGGAGAATTGAACATGAGAGCATGCGGCCAGATGAAAAGGTTCTAGCAAAGATAGAGGATGCACTCAAATTGAAGTTGAAAGTCAAACCTGCGGACGTTATCAAAACAGAGACTCATGAAACAAATTCATTGACGCTTGGAGATATAATGAGGTTAAAGAAAAAATGATTTGGGAGACTCATTTAATGGTTGCCCTGCTCTTTGGTATGCTGGGCCTGCACTGGGGCATGTTAGAACCTGGAGCAATATTCGTGTTCTTTTTATTCTTTGGAGCTTTGCTTCCAGATATTGACCATGTGAAATCAAAAGTGAGTCAAAAACTCAAGATGCTCTCAGGGCTTTTGCAGTACATTACAGGACATAGGGGATTCATCCACAGTATTACAGGTATGGTAGTCTTTGGTATTCCTATTGGAATAATCGGTATGATTATAGAAGCAGATACTCTGTATCCGTTTCTTATTGGGTATGGGTCGCATCTCCTAATAGATAGTCTAACTGTGCATGGAACTAAAGTATTGTATCCTCTGCCTTACAAGATTCGTGGACCTGTCAAGACAGGCTCGTGGACTGAAAGAATTATCTTTACTTTTTTCTTGATTTTGGCGATG
This sequence comes from Candidatus Undinarchaeota archaeon, assembly GCA_964535815.1. Taxonomy (GTDB): domain Archaea; phylum Undinarchaeota; class CAZHTU01; order CAZHTU01; family CAZHTU01; genus CAZHTU01. Next base: position 813 of record CAZHTU010000112.1, on the reverse strand, counting down.
CTCTTGGCGTATGCTTAGCAGCCATAAAGATTGAGATTTTCGATGCAACTGTGAATGCAGAGATTGCAAAGCTCAATATCATAAAAGCAAGTAAGAATACTATTTCTATTGGTAATGCAAGTGCATCAGGCCAGGGTATGAGGTCAAATCCAGATTGGATAATAGATGCAAACATGGAAAGTGCCATGAAGAAAATTATCAAGAAGACTGTATCAAAAATGTTTTTGAAACCAAATCTCCACGCACGTTTCATGGTTTCTATGACGCCTTTATTCTCGGCGACCATACTCGGCTTCGCCCAGAAGAATCCAATAATAAGTGCTACACCTACAACTAGAAGAGCAATTGCAAGCAGGGCCATGAATAGGATGAGTAGTCCTGCACTATTGGCAAAGATTGCTATTGGTATGCTGAATGCAACAAACGTTGCTAAGAAAGCTAGACCAATGAGTACATCGATTTTGATGAATTGGAAAAGGTACTCAAAACCGTAAGACAGCTTAAGCCTGACATGACCTTTCTTCCATGCTTCTTTACACATAGTGAAAAGCATCGAGTCGAAAAATGCGCCTGTGAAAAGATTGAGGATGGCGTTTAGACCTAGTATCGTCAAAAAGAGTAAGATATTGCTGGAGAGAAGGGCTTGAATGCTTGCCTCATCCATTGTGGACACAAAAGGTATCAGCATGAAAAGGGTAGCTCCAAAGATTAGAATTGTAGTTATTGCGGATAAGACGATTGGCCACATTAGGTTCAGGTTGCCTAAAAGCATCTCATATGCGTGCTCTAATCCGCGCTTAATATCTGTCTCAC
>CAZHTU010000111.1:0-2891 GCA_964535815.1 Candidatus Undinarchaeota archaeon | reverse complement strand
AAGTTCTTGTGAAATTGATGTCTAAATTCACTCATAACCGTGTCAAAAGTGGGTATCCTCAATCTCTTTGAGTACCAGAGGGTCTTATCCCTCTCCACGCGCCCACAAACTGTTCCACCTGTAATAGCTCCAGCTACTGTACAAGCATTATTGCAGTACTTCCTTTCAAAACCCGGTGTGCGGGTTTCAATACTCGCTTCCCCGTCCGGACACTCCACTTCCATTCGGATATCATTACCCAACTGTGACATGGTTGCATTGCAACCAAAATGTTCTCCTCGCGCAATACCATCCGTCGTCCCGTCCGAATCGAAAGTGGACACATCACTACATGTGCTCCCAGAAACCATTGAACCCCAGGTAGGCAAAGTCTCCCTGGCCTTCCCATATCCTCCATATCTCCCGAGATGGGCAAGTGACAAGTACGCAGCCCGTCTGACCGCATTCTCTGCAAAATCTCCAGACTCTTTCGTCCTGATGTCTGAAAGCCGAACTTGATGTTGTTCCAAATCAGCTATCGTTTCTTCTGTATACGTGCTGAGTACAACCCCGCCTGCAACTAACGTAAGCGTAACGAACATCAGTAGCATTACTAATTCCAACTGGCCTTTCATTCAATTTCACCAACGATAGTCACTTCGACCAATGTCTCGTCATTTCCTGCTGGAGCCGCAAGATAGAAGCTTTGTCCACTGGTTCCAGTATATTCAGTATTCCCGGTCTCTATCTGTCCATCTCCTATCCTCGTTGTGACTTTGTAATTATTTCCGAAAACAGGATAGAAATTCTTCGGAATGAGATAGCATTGCACATAGTGCAGGAGCTCGTACTCTGTTACATCATATGTTGAATCGTACTGTGCCTTCGCCGTGAACACGACCGTCTCTGCAGACTTATCTGTGATTTCTAAGCAGCACAGCCAAGGATAATTTACTTCAGTTCCGCAAGGAGTCCCTCCAACTATTGCAGTTTTGTCATACTTACGTCCAGGAACCGAGAATGTTGCAGCATCCACAGCATTGAAGGTACCCACAGCCATCGGCAACAACTCTCCGATATTATATCCAAAATCATCCTGCACTTCGAAAAGGTTCCTGTAGGACTTCCTACCGCCCTCTGCAGTTATATGGGTGAATAAGCTACTCTCCCTCTCTTTCGCCAAATTGCTCAGGTAGGTAGTGTAGACAAAAAATCCAATAGCTATACCTATCACGAGCACGATTATACCAACCATCGTCTTGGTCTGTGCTGTTCTAGCTAACAAGGGTTATCGTCCTCCTGGGTTCGCTCGCAGTTATCCTGAATTCCAGCTTGCCTGGCCCTATTTTTCCATCGTCATATATTCCAACGACCCGTTTGATGATGACATCTGGCTCTCCGACCAACTCGGAATTCCAGCCGAATGACTTAGTTTCTCCTTCTCCATTTGTGACAGTTGCATTCCAATAATATCCTGCCGAGTCGATGCAAAAAGGTAAAGGATGGTTCTCACAGTTTGCCTCATTTTTCTCTGCAGAGCTCCAGTCAACTATTCCTGTGTGCACGATTGTTTCACCATCTACAGTCTCCTTCCAAGCCAGGCAGCCGCAGTCTGAGTGCAGATAGAAATCCTTGGTAAACGGAATATTATTTATGCACTGATAGTAGCCCCAATACGCACTTGAGTAAACTACGTCGCACCTATTAGCTCCTTCTAAAGTTCCTACACCATACAGCGCATGTATCGAGGTCTCTTCATTGCACTGCGTGTTGTGAGGTCCATCTATCCAACCACTTCTATCTGTGATACCGCCTGCTTGATCATATCTATATTTACAATTATACCCCAAAGTATAGGTAGAAAATATGGGCTCTTCTTCATTTATGTAGTCGAGCTTGTCTATCGAATACCAATTAGGCGAGTTGATAAGGAAATCTGCCATGATGTCTCCATACATCCTCGTGACTTCTGTCAATTCGATATCAATCGTGCTCTCAGCTGCACTTACTGATAGCAAGAGTGTCGCTACTAGGAAGATAATGAGGGCAAACGCAGTCCCCATCAAAACCATTGGTGCGTCAATCGACCCCTTCAATCTCCCTCACCCATAATCGTTCATATTGCTTTGTGGGCACTATCTGCCCAGCTTCTGTGAATCTGTCGAACCTGAGTTTAACCCCGCAGGCATATGGTTCTTGAGCGTCTTTTCCAACAACTTCATTCTCGAATTTGACAGCGTCAGTGTAAATTCCTGTAGCTTCATTTGCCTTGCTTTCATTGCAACCCTCGTATGCATAATTTGCACTCTCATAGCACTTTGTCGACCTCCATACAAGCGGCACAGGCAGTGCTACTTGTGCAGTAATAGGTCTCCCTTGCCACGTGCGCTCGATAAGCACAAATCGTGAACTAATTGTCAGCTCGCAATCTTTCCAATATCTTGTCTCGTACACATACTTGCTGTTCTCAGGAAGGGCAGTGAGTGCCTTGCCTGCATGAAAAGCTACTCGGAAAGCTTCTCCATACGTTCTGGCCACCTCTCGTGCATACATAGAATCAGTCGCCCGGTCATACGCATACTTGGCCACTGCTGCAGATCCGAGCACCCCGAATAAGACGAGCACCATCATCATCGCCATGGCTCTTCTGTTCCTAAAAAACATGAAAATAGTAATCTCAGGAGTGGTTAAATATCTAACCCTCTGGAGATTGTGGACTATTTAGAGATTAGCTTTGGCTCTAGTACCTGGATATCTATTTCATTGTTTTGCAGGCGCACCTTATACGTTACAACCGCCGTACAGTCTAAGAGTGCAATTATCTCGAAGTCAGGACTTTCTTCACTAAGAGGTAGACCCCATGCGTCGTCCCCTATCTCTTCTCCACCGCGCCATCCGCTTTCAAATCGGGT
>CAZHTU010000110.1:0-2893 GCA_964535815.1 Candidatus Undinarchaeota archaeon | reverse complement strand
AATGGAGAAAGTATCAGTGTACTCCTTGAGCAGGATTGAATCAGATTGTTTTTTCAATTTGTGGGATTTTTGGTCGTAGACGAATATTTTATTTAGAGTCGCATCTGGCTTGAGTTCTGCTATTTCAGCAACATATCTTTTATCGGCATTGTGGTGTTTTTCATCTGAGGCTCTGTGTCGCTTCAAGAGAACTAAGAGGTGAACTGCACCTGGCAGATCAGCAGAAGATATGCCATGGTGTTCGAGCCGCTTGAGTGCGGTTTCCAAAGTCTCACCATGGAAGGTTGTGTAGGTCGCTTCACCTGGCCCGGCCTGAGCAACTTCCAAAAAAGCATTAATTTCGTCAGGGGTGCGAATTTCACCGATAACTAGACGGTCTGGGGTCTCGCGCAGGCTCGAATGGATAAGGTCAGCGAGTAGGATGTTCTGGGAGCGGCGGGTTTGGTGGCGGAGGGTATTAGAGTGCGGGACATTGATTTCTTGGACCTCTTCAAGGATTAAGATTCGTCTCTCTGGTGGGATTAAGGGTAAAAGTGTGTTGAGGAAGGTTGTTTTACCTGTCCCAGTAGCTCCAACGAGGAAGATTGTACGGCCGAGTTCCATCATGAGCCAGAGGTATGACGCTGCTTCTGAATCAAGTGTGCCATTGGAAATTAATTGAGGTAATGTTAAAGGAGCAGACGGAAAGTGACGGATGGTGAAGGCGATATCCTTGACCACTGGGTACATGAGAGCATGAAGACGGTCTTTGTTCGGCAGTGTGGCAGGGAGGATTGGGTTCGATTCTGAGATGTTGGGTTCACCCACAAACCCTGCAATCTTGTTAATTATATTCTCCTTGACATATTCAGAGTCATTGAAGAATAGATTTGTTTCCATACGGCCGAATTTGCGGTGCTTGACACTGATGTTCGAACCCATACCATTGAAAGTAATTTCCTCAAAAGAATCATCATAAATCAAAAAGTCGAGCGGACCGAGATTGCCACCTACTGTAGCAGTGAAGATTTCGATAAGATTGGAGGTGCGTTCATCATCGAGCTTGTGTGAATGGCGATGAAGATAGTCTGTGAGGATACTTGAGCACTGGTGTTTAATCTTTTCACGGGCCTGTTCAAAATCTTTGTGGACTAAAGGTAAGTCTATTAGGCTCTCGCGTGCCATCTCCTTAAACAAGTCTATGCAGTCAGTGAGAATCACTGATTCATCTTCGGAAAGATTGCGAAGTTGGGTGTCTGCATACCTGAGAGTATCGTCTTTATCAAGGAATATTACGCCATTTTTTGTGTGCGCAATAATTTCTTTGGCCTGTGCAGGGTTAAACTGAGAGATATTCCATTCACTGGTTTGAATCTCGGAGTCTTTTAGAACAAGAGCAAGACGCCCACAAACGTCCACGCATTTAGGTGAGAAGTCAGGATAACATAAATCACATTTAGTAGCTTTGTCATTTTCTAGCCGGTATAGGGCATTGTATGGACATTGTCTGATGCAGTCACCACAGCCATCACATTTTCTCTGGTCGATTGTTAATACTCCATCATGTTTGGACATTGCGTCTTGTTTGCATGCATCCAGGCATGGGGAATCTGAGCACTGACGGCAGAAATTTGGTATCCCTGCAGGCATGCGTATAGCCTTACGCGGACATGAATCCATACATTTACCGCACGAATCGCAGAGCTCGTGGTGGAAAAGAAGTTGCATAGGTATTTTCTGGTGGTCAAAGTATTTATATGCTCAGATGATTGAGATTATATGCGCTTTCACCTGTTGCTTCTGGTTTTGGTCTTAGGTTGTATGGGCCCGCCTAGTGAAGATGAACTCATTCTTTTCGAGTGCAACCAGTACAAGACTCAATTATTAAAGGATGATTGCTTGAAGAATGCAGCACCAAAGCTCGTCGGGAACTATACTGAGCGCGCACTGGAGACTTGTGGGTCGATAGAGATAACGCTGTTCAAGGACGACTGCTATAAACAAGTCGCTGGTGCGCTTGCTGTTAGCGATTATGATCTTGCGATGAATGTCTGTTCTAAAATTGGATATGAGAACCACACAATAGAGTGTGAGAAAGGCGTGGATGAGATTGCGAGTATTTCTTGATAATCCGTTATTGATTGTAGGGGGACTGGTTTTAGCGATTGTTGTACTAGTGGGAGTGAGCGCGAGTTATATTGCTGAAATGAGTCTTTTGCCAGTGATGGTGTTGATAGGAGCGGCGAGTCGGGTGCCGCAGAGGTTCGCAGGAGGAGATATCGGAATTGAGTTGTGTATGTTTTTCATGGTGTGCACTGTTCTTGGGATGGGACTTGGTGCTGGGCTCTTAGTTGGGATTGGTGGGATGCTGTTGTCTGGATTTTTCACTAAAGAGCCGCCGCAGGATTTGGCTGTTGCTTTGCTGGGGTTTGGAGTGGCCGGGTTTTTGGTTAATGTTCTTGGGATGTGGGCCTCGATTTTGACACTGGGAGTTGTGTACACGATTTTGTATGATTTGTTGACTGGTGGGGTTTATTTATTCATGGGGCATTCTTCTTTTGGAGTGGCAAAGTTTGCACTCACACACATAGTATGGAATTTTGTCATTTTCCGGGCATTTGGTGCCTGGTTACTGACTATTCTATGAACACTATTCCTTTTGTTGACAAAAGATTGGTTACGCGTTTTATCTCTTCTGCAAGGTCTAGATTCTCAGGAATGCCAATTGAGTGTTCCTTGAATTCAGATTCAAGTCCTACTACTAAATCCTCAACAGTGTGCTTGCCGTCTGCATTCTTGCAGATGAAATAAGCTATCGGTGTGAGGGCGTATGCCTCTTCCTCTTTTATTGTTGCGTAGAAAGAATTGTCTTTGAACTTTATTTCCACATCTGGATTGATTATCAACTTCATCT
>CAZHTU010000109.1:0-2898 GCA_964535815.1 Candidatus Undinarchaeota archaeon | reverse complement strand
CAGAGTTTATCATAGTTCATTTCCTGACCTTCTGCTGACGCCAGTGCAACCTTGCTGGCAATCTTCGCGCACGTCAGGCCAGTAACTATGCCTCCGCCAGTTGTGGGTTTGACTTGTCCAGCTGCATCTCCAAGAAGCAAGACATTCTCACCTTGGGTTTTTTCAAGCGGGCCTTGGATAGGGATGAGTCCGCCTGAGTTCTCTAAGGGCTTGCAATCAAACCTCTTGAGAAAAGCATCCAAAAGAGGTTTAGGCGCACCTGTCGTGCCAAGTCCGACACGGACCGTGTCATTTGTCGGGATGCGCCATGCAAAGAAGCCTGGAGCAACTGAACCGAAGTGTAGTTCTACTTTTTCACTTGGCATGTCACACTCTGTTTCCACCTGTGCAGTTCTCAAGAACTGTTCAGGCTTGTATGGCTCGAGCCCAACCTGATTAGCGAGCCTTGAACATCCGCAGGCCAGTATCAAAAAGTCAGCCTTTATTTGTTCGCTCGATGTGTGCAAGACCCATTGCTTTCCTGAACGCTCAATCTTTTTCACTTTTGAATTGGTCCGAATCTCAGCTCCGGCTTTTTCAGCTCGCTGAGCTAAAAACTGGTCGAACTTTTGGCGTGAAACTACCGATGCCACTGGCTGTTGGCGTGAGACTGAGAAGGATTCGTTCTGGGAAAAGAAATCAGCTCCGAACACTTCATTCTGAATATATGACTTGTCCAGGACACCAAGTTCTTCAAGACCTGATTTATTGATGAGGCCTGCGCACTGGACAGGTAGGCCTATCTCTTTGTCCTCTTCGAGAACCAAACATTCACCAATGTTCTCAGCCGCATGGAGACCCACCGGCCCTGCACCAACTATAACGATCATAAGTAGAGATTAGAAAGTATCAAATATAACCTTTCCCAAGAACTAACCATGGCAGATGATGATGTCGTCCAAAAGCTCTTAGGCGAGCTAAAAGGACTTATCGGCGGAGAGACTGAAAAACCAACAGTAGTTGCAACCCAAAAGATTGCTAGGGAAAAGCAAATTGTCCGCGAGATTGTAGACAAGCTCGAAGAGTCCCAAGGGGAAAATATAATCGAGGATGATATTGTTGAAGCAGCAAAAAAGAAAGACGTTACAGAACGTGATGCCCGCACAGCCATCGAAGACTTGGTGAGGGATGGTTACTTACAGAGGCCTGATCATATGTCAGGAATCGTACGAATCCACGGACGAACAGAATTCCAGCGCTGGGGACAAGAATTCCCAGGTTAGATTAGATAAGTCGAATACGCTTCCCTGAATTCTACATCAACAAGCTCGCCGAGCTTGCCGTCTTTGAGCACGACAGCTTTGTAATTGGACGAACGGCCAACAAGCGAATTGTTCTTGCCTTTTTCATTAATCAAAACTTTATCCTTCGAACCAAGATATCGTTTGTTTTGTTCTATCGCTACGGACTCCCAGAGTTCGGCCACCTTTTTGCTTCGGTCTTTTTGAGTCTGGGTGGGTAACGGTTTGAGCTTGGCGGCCGGAGTTCCTGGACGTGGTGTGAAGCGGGAAATGTTGACTACATCTGGTTTTGTTTCTGTGTAGAGATTAAAAGTTTCTTGAAATTGGTCGTCGGTTTCGCCAGGGTAGCCGACAATCACGTCGGTGGCGATTGAAGCGAGCGGAAACTGCTTGCGGATTTCAGAGACGATTTTGATGAAATCGTCACGTGTGTATTTTCGATTCATCTCTTTAAGAATTTCATTGGAGCCTGATTGGATGGGAATGTGGAAGAACTTGTAGACTTTTTCTGATTTGTAGACTTGAAGCAATTCAGGAAGGATTTCAAGAAGTCCACCAGGATTCATCATTCCGACGCGGATGCGAAAGTCGCCAGGTAAAACAATAAGTTTGCTAAGCAAACTTGGCAAGTCTGTGCCAATATCTTGTCCATAAACCGTGTTGTCCTGGGAGGTTATCCTGATTTCTTTACAGCCTTCTTTGAGTGCGCATTCCACTTCTGAGACTATTTGCTCTGGAGCGAAACTTTTCAGTTGGCCGCGGGCAAAACGAGTGATACAGTACGTGCACGTGCCTTTGCAGCCTTGGGAGATTTGGACGATTGCAGCGAGCGGGTCACTTCGAATTGGTTTGATATTGGGTTTTTGAGCCTCTGTCTTGTTAAGGAATTCTACATGTTTGCCCTTGGAAATGGATTCAACAGCTTCTGGTGCACGTGGGAGTTCATAGGTTCCGAGTAAATTAGCTTGTGGACACGCTTCCTTTACAAGGCCTGGTTGGGCTTGGGCCATACATCCTGCGACAAGGATGGATTTTGGTGAGTCTTTGAGAAGACGAAGGCGAGCGAGGATTTTTTGTTCGGTGGATGCCTTGACTGTGCAGGTGTTGACTATCAGAAGTTCGGCTTGTGCTTCAGAAACAAGACAGTGCCCTGCCTCGACCAAAAGTCCTGAGAGCGATTCTGAATCGCCTTGATTCGCTGTGCACCCATAGGTCTCGATATAGAAATCCATAAAGCGAAAGTGGTGAGAATCCTATAAAAAGGTTAAGGTACTACTCCAGAACATGAGCAACATCAAGCATCCTGAACTTAAAGAAGAGGGATGGGCACGCATCAATTGGGTTAAAGAATTCATGCCCGTCCTTGCAAAAGTCGGAGATTATTTCGAAAAGACAAAACCATTCAAAGGTAAGACAATAGGCATGTGCCTTCATGTTGAGCCTAAGACTGCTATGTTGGCACTGACCCTCAAGAGGGGCGGGGCCAATGTCGTCATCACTGGTTGCAATCCATTGAGCACGCAGGACTCTGCGGCTGCCGCACTCGCGGACGAGATGGAAGTTTTTACCTGGAGAGGCCAGACTGAAGAGGAATACAATCAGAATATCATGGCCGTGC
>CAZHTU010000108.1:945-2900 GCA_964535815.1 Candidatus Undinarchaeota archaeon | reverse complement strand
GTCATGCTCTCCTTTATTATCTATCTTAGGGAATGAAAGGCCTAAAACTTCTAATAGTTCAGGTGACTCAAAATCCGAAATAATAAAATCTGCTCCTGCTGAGACTAAAACTTCTCTTTCCTTGGGGTTATCGGAAACAGCTACAGATACAGCCCCTGCTCTTTCAGCTGCCTGGATATCAAACCATCCGTCACCAAACATTACTATCTGGTTATCGTTGAGCTTTAGGTTATCCTTAATCTGGCCTAATCGATAGGCCTTGGTAAAAGACTGATCCCCCATTAAGGAAGAACCGTAAATGCCGGCAAACTTTACATCAGGCAGAAGAGTTCTTACTACGTCTTCTAAAATAGACTGCTCTTCTCCGCTTAAGATATATATAGGAATTCCGGCCTCGGTTAATATGCCAATAAATTCTCTTACTCCCTTGAGAAACTGCGGGTTCTTACTCCATATATCTCTGGTTTCATCTAAATGAGCTCTCCATCGGCGTAAATCCTCTTCCTGATACTCGTGCATGCCCCTTACTTTAATGTTACCTCTTCTGATAGCTTCAACGGTTAAGTCACTGATTTGAGCAACCTGTATCATCCCTCTTGAACGGTTAAGAAAGTCCTTAATCCATTTAATATCCACTTTTGTATGGTCTTGAGGGCATATAACCGGCAACATAACTTCTGTCATGGTCTCTATCCACTCGGTTTTGTGTTCTTGAATGGTTCCATCCCAGTCAAAGGCTACTGCGCCTATATTCTCCGGCCGAACGGAAGTTATCCTCTCTACTCCAACATGGGCCTCGATCTTTTCTGCTTTCTTATGAGCTCTTTGGGGGTGGTATCTTAATTCCTCTTTTGTAGCCAATTCATGGTCTCCGGTAAGTGAGGCTTTTATCTCATGAATAAGAGTAGATAAATGGTTAGGATCGTCGGTGGTAAGAAGAATAAGCGGATTGGTTTTGTCTTGGTTATTAGCTCCCCAGAATACTCCTTTTACATCCGGGCCGGCTAAGATAAAACCGCAGTTCTTTATTACTTCTATAAACCAGGCATCTTCAGGGTTATTCCTAGCATACCAATCCAAAGTTGCTTGTATTTCAGGATCATTTTTTACATCTTTGAAGCTGTCTTTCTGGTAATTTCCAGCTCTTACTCCGGCTAATCCGCCCCAACCGCTTAAAAGCTCATCTACCCTTGCCTCTACCTCCTGGTGAGTGTGATCAGGGCGGGGCTTGGCTGAATCAATAGTACCTTCTGTCTGTGTAGCTGGCTTGGCAAAGCGTAAACGCAAATATAGATTTTGACCTTGAGTTAAAATTCCACGAATCCGCTCCACCTCTAACTGCTGCCATTGTCCACCCTCTGCCAGGGAACCTTCAAAACGAAATTCCTCCTGACCCGCCAAACTCTTCACAATACATTCAAAAAAATCTAGTTCAATATGATTAATAAAATTAACTAAGATAGCTTTCCCCCTTGCCTTATTAAATATGCAGCTAAAGACATTTTTGCTTATGCCCTTACCCAGATATGGTGCAGAAATACTGGAAGCCACAGAAATTTGTTCGTCGCTGTCTTCCCTAAGATGTATACATCCTGCAGTTACATGATTGTCTTGTCCATCTTTTAACAACACAAAGTAATGATCTCCGTGACGATGTAACTCAAGGTCATCATTGCCTATCTTGCCTAATACAACTAAATCATCATGAACTGCTTTCTCTTGAACTCTTAATATCTTCCGGTGAAGGTTCATGTGATAAGGCTCCATGCCGTCAGTATATTGTGGCTTCAGCCTATCCATAAAAGGAGTCTGCTTATCAAGCTCTGCCATTTCCTCGATAATACTCGGCTGGACGCATTCTATCCCGTTAACAACAATACTGGCAAGAAGGTGCTTCTGACGGCTAGTAGGCTCGGGGTCTTTTCTTAATTCCTCAACTAATCTTCTTACCTTGA
>CAZHTU010000108.1:0-935 GCA_964535815.1 Candidatus Undinarchaeota archaeon | reverse complement strand
GCTATTTCACCCGAACAAGGATCTACCACTCACCCCGCAATGGGAATAGCTGTTATTATCTTTACATATACATAATGCATGTCGCAACGACGGCCATAATCTTCAACTACTAATTCAATTAGAATATCGACTAATAACTCGTTTTTCTCAGGCTCACTTTTAGTATATAAATAAACGTCTAATTCTTTTGTATCGTGCATGTGGTCAAGGACCTGGCCGAATATCCACCTCTTTAACAAATATCTTTCGTTATCCGGACTCATTTCTATTTTTTTCTTTATCTCTGCTAATGATAAATCGCCTAGGTGTTGTTCATCAACGGGTAAGAACTTGGTCTCAACAGCCTGGAGATACTTTCCCTCAATTGGCGCCAGCAGAATATAAACAGGGCCGATTTCTCCAAGCATTTTGCCTACCGCCGGCATACCCAAAGCATCCTTAGCCTCTCCTTTAAAGAAACTAACTGCCTCTTTTAACATAGCTGCAATACCATAACCTTCCCCCATTGCAGCAAAAGCTGCCTCTGCGCTATCAGCCGTATCAACAGCAGAGATTATTTGATCGGTCTTTCTCTCTAATATAGGAATAATTGTACTTATCAAGCTTGCCCCAGCAATCAACCCCTCTGTTTGTCCGCCTCTATAGGCTGCTTCTACATAATCCAATGCATTCATAAATCTTATATCAGCAGGTAAATTCGGATTATCTCCTGGAATAGGTTTAAAACTGCAACTCATTTCTGCCTCAGCACCTACCAAGTCATTCTCTTTTACTCTTTGACGGGCTATCTGCAGCGGCTGGAAACTTTGAGATAAGGCCTCATTTTCATCAAGGGTATAGATTGTATGCCAGAGCCTATCATGGCTTTGCTGGTCTTCTCCTTCGAATCGGGCATAGATATTGTCTGTATTGAATCCCAGTTTATCGATAAGGGC
>CAZHTU010000107.1:0-2908 GCA_964535815.1 Candidatus Undinarchaeota archaeon | reverse complement strand
GCGATTGCCTTGCCGAGCGCGTAGGCTAAATCCTCTTGATACTTTTCCGGTGCTGAAGAACCAATTACAGCTATTTGCATTCTAGTTTCTTATCTTTTGGAAGAGCAGGAACGACAATACTTGAGGTCTCATCTAGTAAGAACTTGACCCAGATGGCCATCTCTTCATCGCGATCATCCATGAATCTAATTCTTTCGATATCCATGTTGTGTTTGTTCCAGCCGACACAGTTGCACCTTGCTTCTTCATTATAGGTGATGACAAGCCCTGGTGACGCCCCATCATCGCTCTTGCTCACTGAGCAGAAATCATGGAGCATAAGATAGTCGTACTTCTCAACAAAGATTAGACGTGGCATGACTTTTGGCGCAAAACCGCACACATGTTGCATCTGTTTCAGGAAGCTATCTGCAAATCGCCCCATTGTCTTTGGAAAGTCGAGCTTGAGCAGACTGTCACGATAATAGAAGAAACCAAGTAGATGTGTCCGCAGGTACGGCTCTATATCCTTGCCGCGCCATCTGCTCAGCATCTGCCTATACTCATTAGAGCACATGAGGTAACCGCGTCCAGCTTCCCTGAAACCCGGCCTGTGCTGTTTTATAATACTGAAGAATTTATCGAGTATCTCCTGCAATAATGCTTTGCATTCTTCTTGTTCCCCTTTTCTCCGCCCTTCCAGGAAGTTCACGAATTCGTGGCAGAGATTATCGAATTCTGCTTCTTCTTTAGCGACTCCAAGCTTGATGGCATCACTATAATCAAATCTGGTCCTTCCGACACGGAAGCCTTTTGGAACCTGATCTTCCATTTTCTCCAGCACATAGTCCAGTAATTTACTAAGGGGCAGGAAACCCTTGACAACAATCTTTTTCTCTCTTTTTCCACCCTCCCCTTCTATATCGCCAAATACAAACCCAAACGTATCCAGATCATCTCGCTTGCTCATAGAAGTTATTGCCAGTTTTTTGGCGTACCTATCCATCTTTAACTTAAGATTGTCATCAATCTTGTAGCTCATCTTCGGTTTGCTCCATTGCCTCAACCTGACCACATTTTGGTTTTTGTATATCCAATCAAGGAATGAGAAAACAGAGAGCATAAAACCAATCACTCCGAGTGCAGCGTTCATGCTGCCTTTTTCATCTTTGAGGAAATCTCTAATTTTCTTCCGGCCTTTGGGCAGCTCGTCTTCTACGACATCTGCCGCCTTGAGATATATGTCAGAGTAGAGCTCGTTAGATTTGCCATGGGCCAAAAACTTTTTCGCGTCTTTTCCAAACGTCTTCAGAGCATTTCTTAGTCCGGCATCGCCAAGTTCTTTCTCTTGTACTAAGCTTTTTTCACCCATGAGTTTTGAGAGATCATCTCTAAGATTTCCGCAGGCAATGAGTTGCCTCAGATATTCAGAATTCAATTCTGCAAGGCGGCGTTCATGCTTGTTTCTCTCGTCTATCACTTCTTCAAGATAATTATCAATCTTTCCTTCTACTGCTCGCGACCTTCCTTTTGTTCTACTCGGTTTCCTATCGAGTATCTCGACTCTTCGTGCAGCCTCTCGACGTGCATTCTCCCAAGCAATCAGCCTACCATATGTGTCGCCAATCTCTCTTCGTACTTCGTCGAGTGGTCTGTCTTTGTGCATAGTTTCACTTTGTATGCCAAAGTTATTAAACCTAACGCTTTGCGTGGTGTAAAACTAAATAAAACAAGTGGGCCGAGCAGTTTCGAACCCATCTTTCTTTTACAAAGAAATGTGGATCTCGGATCCACATACGTCAATCAAAGATTGACGAAAGCTGGACCAAAGAAACAATATTTTCCGCCCACGCTTTTGCTTGCAAAAGGGTGATGGTGGGCCGAGCCAGATTCGAACTGGCGATCCCCGCCATGTCGAGGCGGTGTCATAGCCGACTAGACCACCGGCCCACTTCTTTAACCTATTGGCTGGCGGACTTTAAAAGTTTCCGTTTGAGGACAAGGTAAAATATTTAATAGCACTTGCTCTAACAATCTGAGCTACGTGCGCTGGTGATGTAGTTTGGTAGCATACTGCCCTGCCACGGCGGAAACCCGGGTTCGAATCCCGGCTGGCGCACCATTGCTCCTTTTACTCTATATATTATATAAGGGGAGATTCTCGCCGAAATTATTTAAGCCCATTGCACATCAGTGAAGCCATGGCACGCGCACTCGTCATTATTACTATATTAATAGCGCTCGTTGGAGGCTGGATGTTTTTCAGGCCAACCGATGCCCTGGAACAAGATATAGGGGGACCTGAAGAATCGGCTGAAGTTCCAGAAGAGGAACAAGAAGTTACTCTTATCGAAGAGCCCAAGAAGGAAACAGAGCCGCCTAAACCCCCAGAACCAAAACCAATGGAAGAATTCTTACCTACTTCTGTCGGAAGCTTATCTCTAGTCTCGTACCGATATATGAAGGTCTCTGATGAACTCCATGATCTTGCAGGTGGGTATGAGGGTGGTTTTGATTTCACCATCTCCAATTGCTCTACTGATGCCAAGGCCGAAGAAATGATGGAGGTATGGGACAGGTTGTACGGACAGGAGAACGAGCCGACAATTATCTCTCTCAATGACCTGCCAGCTAACCAGTTTGTGGACGTTGATTCTGTACCGAAAGCCTATTCATGGCGCGATGGAAATTTTGTTTTTGCAATCAGCAAGTCTCAAGCCGACCCTGATGGAAACCTACTGAAAATCGCCAAGGCAATCGGTCGCCAATAAGTCGTTTTCTATCCTGAACCAGGTCAAAAACCGCAAGGTATTTAAAGGATACACGTTTTGGAAATTCCGTTGGAATATTTCATGAGTATTTCGGCAGATTTGAATGGCGTGAGGATGGTTTAGACTAGGTTTTCTCACGCAACCTAGTCTGGATTCGC
>CAZHTU010000106.1:0-2922 GCA_964535815.1 Candidatus Undinarchaeota archaeon | reverse complement strand
GATTTCTTACCTTAAGGGATAAGATAAGCTAATAAAGGCCCTTTCACACTAATAGATGCACCAAGTAAGCGAATGCCCCTGTAGCTTAGCAGGTAGAGCGGCTGGCTGTTAACCAGCAGGTCAGAGGTTCAAGTCCTCTCGGGGGCGCTTTTTCTTTTTTGGAGAAACTAGTATATGACAGATAAATATGAAATCAGGAAAGTAGGCAGTCGTGGAACTAGTGAAAACACTAGTGAAGAGGTAAAAGAAGAACAAAAAATCTCAGAAGAGCCGAAAAACGGCTTTGCAAACCTTGGTTTCATCGAACCCATCCTGAAAGCAATCGAGGATGAATACCTCTCTGAACCTACTGATATTCAAGTGAAGACCATCCCTCCGGTACTCAACAATAGGGATGTGATAGGTAGTTCCAAGACAGGTTCTGGAAAGACGCTTGCCTTCAGCTGTGGAATAATCCAGAAATCAGAGAAAGGCAAAGGTATCCAAGCACTCGTGCTCACACCGACACGGGAATTGGCCCAGCAGGTTACTGACTTTTTCAAACGATATTCTAAATACAAGCCACTCAGTGTAGTGATGGTCTATGGTGGTGTCTCTATAAACACGCAGATTAACGAACTGCGAAGTGCAGATATCGTGGTGGGCACGCCTGGACGATTACTAGACCACCTGGGCCGGAACACCATCAATCTCAATAAAGTGAACACGCTCGTCCTGGATGAGGCAGACATGATGTTGGACATGGGTTTCCTTCCAGATGTTGAAAGGATAATTGCGTACGTCCCTAATGAACGCCAGACCTTGTTGTTCTCTGCAACCATAACCACTGAAATAGACCACCTCATAGAGAGGCACATGCGCGACCCGGTGCAGGTGTCCACTGAAGAATTTGTCGACGCATCCAAGCTCGAACAAGTCTATTATGACGTCCCGAACAAGCAGAAATTGTCACTGCTCGTCCACCTTCTCAAAGAGGAAACTGGAGGACTTGTAATGGTCTTCTGCAATACACGAAGGAATACAGATTTCATAGCCAAAAATCTAAAGCTTAATGGCATACACTGCCAGGCCATCCACGGCGGTCTGACCCAAAACCGTCGGGATAATGTGCTCAAGGACTTCCACAAGGGCAAGGTTTTCGTCCTGCTCTGCACAGACGTCGCGGCCCGCGGGCTTGACATCAAGGGCGTAACACACATCTACAATTACGACACATGTCGAGACCCGAAACAGTACATCCACAGAATTGGACGTACAGCACGCGCAGGCAAGCAAGGTAAAGCTATTACTCTTCTTTCAGATAGGGACCATGAGAATTTTTACAAAGTAATGCGCATCGCAGATGTCAATATCTACAGGGAAGAACTCCCAGCGATAGAAAAAGCCAAAATCGCTTTCAAGACCCCGGGCGGAGGCCGCCGACCCAACACTTATGGCCGAAAAGGCCGAAGTTCAGGCGGTTTCAGTCGTGGGCCAGGACGTTCCAGGGAAAGACCTGGCCGTTCGGATAGATCTGACCGTTCCCGAGACCGCCCTGCAGGCTCAAGAGACAGACCAGATAGACCGCGTGGCTCAGACCGGCCGCGTGGCTCAGGCAGACCACAAAGAGGTTCAAGCGGCCCAAGAAATAGGTCAAATAAACCACGTGAGGAATCCAGTCGTTCACACGATGGACCTGGACACCAGCGCGAAAGCCCGCGACAAAGGGGCACGCATGTCCAAAAGCGTCGCAAAGGAAGGCGCCGAGACAGGCGTAATAGGTGATAATACGCACCGAAAGCGCTCTTTTAGTTATTTCTCAGAGAGATTACCCATAAGAAGTAAATTTGCAGCGCTTAAACACAAGACTCTTGCCTTTCTGCTCAAGGTAGCCTAGCTTAAGCAGCATTTTCACACTTATGGTGTTCGGACTTTCTATCTTAAAGCACTCTCCCTCTGGGACGTAATTCTCCGCCCAAAATTTCACCAGTGCACTAGCAAACCCCTCTCTTCTTTTTTCAGGGAATATGTACACCTGGCTCGCCTCGATACATTTCTCGGAAGCGTTCCAAGTAATGTAACCCAAATACTCATTCTTGTTAAAGAGTAGAGCAGATGTGAAAAACTTTTGGTCCATAACACTGTTGAAACCATGGTCCTCTTCCTTTGCAAGTTTATTCATCAAGTACAAAATCAAAAAGTCTTTGTCAGTCCTGCACTCCAAGAACCTCAGACTGTTTTGTATCTTGTTCGCGCGCTTTATGCCTCCTTTGTTCCATGCAGGCTTGAGCACAGATGAGAGCCTGACAGGTCTTGAGCGGTACCTGGCGCAGACGAAGTTATGGCACCTTGGGCACCTGTAGAAACCATATGTGCCGTTTTCCCAGGTGCTTAAGTAACGGTCAGTGAATTGGACGATGATACTGCATCCGGCGCAGACTGCCTCTTTATTTCCTTCTCTGCGGGAGTAACCCAACAGCTTGCCTTCCTTGAAGAGACGTGTGTTCTGAACCATATTAATGTATTAGAGTATGAATAATATAAACATTCGGAGATGTCTATTTATTTTCAATATTGCAAATAATTCCATTTTTCCGATTACTGGCAAGGGCCCCTCGAGAAATATTACTGGCAAGCTACTCTCTGTCAAGATTTATATACTGTCTTCAGAAAGCCATATGTGGTGATTCAAAATGGAAAACCTCATAGAAATCGATGAAATGCTGAAAAAGTGCGGGCCGACATTCACCCCGCAGGAACAGGAGTTCAGAAGCTGGCTTGATAGGCGACGAACTGTATTCATCAACCATCAGCTCAACAAGCTTGCCGAATATCCGGCTTGATTCAAGCTCACACCTTTAAAGACATCAGTCCTGCCTCTGTCTGATTCCTCCTCCTGGCCGGAAATTGCACCGCGGGCCTTCGGGCCCGCCCTCTTTCTTT
>CAZHTU010000105.1:1666-2926 GCA_964535815.1 Candidatus Undinarchaeota archaeon | reverse complement strand
AATTTGGCACCGTTCAGATAACTGCAGATTTTAAGTTATAAACAATCATTCAGATATAGAAAGGGTTTTAAACATAGACACACAAAAAGGAAGTATGGCAAAGAATCCTTACAGCGAAGCAATAGCTAGGATTATGAAAGATCCTGCCCTTGTCAAACCTCAAACGCAGAATCTAATCAGGATATTGCGAAGCAATATTGTATCTGAACATCAAGCTAATTTCAAAGAGATAAAGGACGAGCAAATTGCACACTATGTCGGAGATTTGTTCTACAAACAGGTCTTTGCAGATAGAGAAAATAGAGATGGGTTCGAAGAAGAGACAAGAAAACCACTCTACATCCACTTGGGTGAGTGGGAGCTAATCAAGATAACTTATTGGTATAAGAAAAAACAGCAAAAACTTGAACAGGAAGAAGCAAACGCCATCCAAGAATTCGCAAAGATACAAAAAGATCCAAACATAACCCGCGATTTGATATCACTTACTGTGCATGATGAGCTCCGTACTTATTTAGTTGATATATACCCAACCGACGCTGACGTAGAGAGGTCCATCGAACTTATCAAGCGATACGTAGCCCTTGCAAAAGGTCATGGACAAGTAAAAGAAAAAGAAATTGAAAAAGACCCTAAGCCAAATTACTATGAGGGTGTAATCGAAGCCGCACTCATGAAGCTCACCGCAGACGACATGAAAGACAGCAAGAGCACTACTGATAGACTCAAACAAGTGGCAGTCATTGGAGCTATTGTCGGGATGGTAGCAGCCATTGCTGCAATCGGTTCATACTTACGCGGGGGAAGAGATAAACCACCAGTTAAACCACCAGGGCCCTCTATAACCGAAAGTCCGCAGGGTTCACCAACCTTCGGACCGGAAACCACTGAGACTCCAGGGGGTGAAGGTACCATCACCCCAAGTCCTGGGGCCACTCCAGAGACCATCGGTACTCCAATACCTACTGCAGTAGATAATAAAATTAAGAAGTTGTGTGATGCACTAGGTGCAAAGTATGGGAAAAAATACCGGTGCGAAACAAGTGGTAAATATCTTTTCCTTTTCCCACCCAAAACAGACTTTGAGCTGGATGGTGTCTGTTCACTACTGGATCCAGATAAAGGCTCGTACACGTACACACGTTCAACAGTTGGAGCAGAAGAAAAACAGGTTAACAAAAGATTGAAGACAGGTCTACCCACATTAGTTGTAACTCCTGAAAAGATCATAGTCAGCGAAGAGGCTCAAATTGCAGCGGC
>CAZHTU010000105.1:297-1656 GCA_964535815.1 Candidatus Undinarchaeota archaeon | reverse complement strand
GTAACTCCTGAAAAGATAGAAAAAGATGGGAAGACTTGCTACAGGATGCATTACAAGTCTAAAGTTGCTGGAGATGGACTGATTGTAAAAGAAATAAGATTTAAAGACTCGACAAACGATTATGAATCATTACGCTATACTGGTACAGGAGAAGAAGCAGACGAAAAGTTCGTTCTTGAAAGGTCCCAAGCGAGTATAGAAGTTCCTGCGAATTCCTGGGCTGCTATAGATGATAACACTGGCCTATTCGTTAGAAAAGATGGCAAGGTTGTTATTGTAGCAGTTGACCCTGATACAATCCTTGCGGCTAACCAAAATATTCTGAACGAAGAATAATTAATAATTGCATAGCTCATTTCCAGTAGCTATGACTTTATCGTTTACCTCGTAACAACTAAAGAAAGTACATGGGCCGTACTTATCGTGTATAGTAGTGAATATTTTCTCGTAAATTATATCGAATATACCTAAATCAGGAGGTATGTAATCCTTCAACACCCACGATTCAACTGAGAACTCCTTACCTGACTTCCTAAGCCAAAGCTCCGAACGCCAAGCACATTGGGTGGAAAGAATGGCCAACTGTCTATCTCCTGAGTATAAGCCCTCTCCTGCTGTCCAATAAACAGGTAAACCCCAATAATCAGGCATAGTAATATCATCCTCCCAACCCAAATCACAAACACCACAGCGAGGATTGTTGTCTAAAACAATAGTATCAAAACAGCTAACTTCTCCGTTCAGTAAAGTAGTAGTTCGTAAATCAACACAATCCACAATTTCGGTGTCCAAATCTGCCAGAAACTCACGTAATTCTTCGGTTTCTAACAAGCTAACTTTTGCGTTATAACGCGCCTTAAGGTGATCAAGAATCAAACTTGGTTGCCACTGGCTTTCTCTTTTAATCACACACAAACAATGGTCAGTACACCCAGTCTCCTCAACAATTTTTTGTTTTTCATGCTCTTGGCTGAGTCCTTCCAGGTAGACAAGGCCGTATTTTGGTAGGATGGTGAATTGGATGCTTCTTGCTTCGCCTGAGTCGCACACCAATTTCATTTCATTTATCAGCCGGTTTACCTCTTCCATCTGGTTTTGGTCGGCGCGGTTGTCCAAGAGCATTGCTGACGTGGAGAAGGCGAAGACTATCATCACCCCGACAGCGAGAGCAATGGACATTAATTGGATTAGAGAGAGGCTCGTGGGGCCTGAGGCTTTTTGGTTCAGGTGGAGCGTCTGAAGCTGTGGCATATAGGATAGTATGTGGAAAGCGGACTTAAAGTTGTTGGTGAAGAATAAAAAGAGTTCAGGACGTAAACATATAGAGCACTTGACCTGTTTTTGCCTCGAGGTACATGT
>CAZHTU010000105.1:0-287 GCA_964535815.1 Candidatus Undinarchaeota archaeon | reverse complement strand
GCACCTGAGCTCTGATTGAGTACCTCTTCATATGACATCACATAGGGTTCTATATATTCCCCACCTAGCTCATGGTTGAGTTCGGCAAGCTCTGCTGTGCGAGCATTCCACATATCTACTTCGTCTCTACTGGGCGCTCCACCAACCTCAATGCTCAGACTATAACCTATCGCATATACTTGGATTGGACCCTCATTATACAACATGATTTCCTCGGTCGTTTCCTCTGGTAAATCTATGCCTTTCGAAAGTAGGTGCTCCCTTGCGATTGATCTGGCTTCGCCCTC
>CAZHTU010000104.1:0-2967 GCA_964535815.1 Candidatus Undinarchaeota archaeon | reverse complement strand
AAAAGCTAGGTGAAGTATTTTATAGTATCCAGGACAATGAGTTGATATGGCAGACGACGAAAAAATCAAGGCACTGGAAGCGCAGAGAGCCAAGATGCGCACAGAGATAGAGAAGATAGACGTAGAGATAGGCGTGCAGGAGAGAAAGGAAGATAAACAGGAATCTGTTGTAGATGAGCTCAAACTAAAGAGAAAAAAGCACCTAACGCGGCTCCAATCTGTCTCAGATGAGCTCATTGCTGCATACAAAGAGTCTCAGAGGAAATAATTCTCTCGAAGAAAACAAAACTTTTTATGTATAAGCAACGAATGTTAGACTGATGGATGTTGAGAAGCTTTTAGCCAGGTTGAGTGGCGGGCTCGAGCGGTGCTCGAGGTGCAATCGTGATTGTTGTAGGCAGGCCCCTGTCACACTCGCCGATATCAAGCGGATTATGCCGAGGGCTGAGAAATTGTGGAGGGAGAAGAGGCTCAAGGTCAAAGGTGCCCGGGGCGAGCTCAAGGTGAGCGACCTCTTCATGCTATACAAAAGAGACAAGGAAAGGAAACTCCTGGGACTGCACAGGACAAGAGGAAAGATAGGCCTGAGTATCAAGTACCGGGACATCCCCTGGAGAGAGTGCAGGTTCAAGGAGTGCTTTGACAGGCAGATAGAAATGCTCCGCTGCGCCTTTCTCGACAATAAAGGGTATTGTCTTCTTTACCCGAAGACTCCGCTCTTCTGCAGACTCTATGGGTTCAGAAAATGGCCGTGGGGCATGGTCGTAGGTGGGTGTATGGAGCTTTCGCAATCTCCTGAGACAAGAGAGTACCTCAAGAAGAATAAGGACGTTCTCGCCCAAATCTTTGCCATGCACGATAAGGCGAGTGAAGAGTCAGACAGGTTCGTCTCCGACTGTCTGAAGGACGAAAAATTTCTCATGGAGACCATCGGAAAGAAGAAGTTCGAGGTGCGGGACCTGCACGAAGGCAAGCTCATAGATGCTATTTTCAAGAGATACTTGGCTGCTTCCAGCTAATCATCGATGTGGTCTCGGATGTACTTCAGCACCTTGTGATAAGTGAGGTAAGTATGCCTATCGTAATTGTTTATGCTTACGCCGATGTTCCCGCGCAAAAAGTCCTCAAAGACATCCCAGGGCTCCAGTGTGCGGTTGATGAGGCGAGTGAGGTTCAGCAAGCGTTCACGGGCCTTCTTTCGCTCCATCATCCGCTTTGTCAGTGCCTCGGTGGAGAGTCGGGTCCCATTTGAGTCCAGCAGTTCTAGTCCGCCGAGATATATCTCATCCATCAATATCCCGACCTCGCAGAGGATGTCGCGGAGTATGCCCTTATCTCCATCAAAACCGTTGGCGGACGCGCCGACCATCTGCATGAGTGTCGTGTCTTTCCTGGACCAGTCTTCGAAGACAAAGCTTCGGCGCATGGCAGCACGCGTGAGCTTGGAAAGGCAATAGGAGAGAGGACCTGCCTCTCTCAGACCGCGGGAGTGGCCGACCCACTTCAGGATAAAGGCGACCTTGCCTATGAATATCAGATTCTCACGGCTCGTGCGATCGGGCATGAAATAAGGTAAGACTACGAGCTAGATAATGTTTTCGTAGCTCTTTATTTCGTGAAGTAGGCTCGCTTACAGGGCCTGTATACGGCCAGGACGAATACCAGGGCGTACACGTACCAGTCAAAACTCAACAGTACAGGATAGTACTTCGCCAAAAACAGAGTTGCGGCGAATACTGAGAGCTTGACCAAACCTATGTCTATACCGTCCAGCTTCTTGGCCTTTGCATTGACCCACTTGATATATGCTTTAAACATGCAGAAATGTAAACCTGAAGGGTATTTAAAGCTGACTATTTGCGGTTTTTGCCTATCAGGTGCATGCGCTTTAGTATCCTTAGGAAGATATCCTGGGCATTATACTCTGTTTTTGCCTGTTCTGGTCCGATATATGTCTTAATCAGAGGTGCAATCGTCTTCTTGGCATATTCCAAGGAACGTGGCACTTTTCCTTTAGGGATTCCGCGGTACACACTCAAACGTACGAGTTCTTGGAAGGTGGCGCGCCTCATCTTGTCATCAATCCGTTTCCACACCTGTTTGGGTGTATCTCCAGGTTTGGCGTGATTAAAGGTTTCGAGCATAAGATTACCTGCTAGAGCTAGCAGGTCGCGCAATGGCTGTTCATTGGCGAACCTACCTATATTGGTCCTAAGAGAGTCTCTAAGATCCCTATCCTTCTCAGGCCACCTCCCTTCAAAAGGGTAGACTACTTTTTTAGGGTGTGGAGAGCCAACTCTGAGAAGCAAGAAACCAGTATGGCCCAGGGTTTCCAGAAGGCTAGGTAGGATATCTTTAGGGGTAGCGCGTGTAGCAGGCTTGGCGGCTTGCTTGGGTGAGGGAACCTTGGCGGCTTGCTTGGGTGAGGGAACCTTGGCAGCTGGCTTGGGTGGTGCAGGTGCAGACGGAGCACGTTTTGCCCCTGGAAAGATTATATTGTATCTATACGGCCACTTGCGGATGTCTTCGTCTTTCCCCATGTGGTCCTTGAGGTGTTTGAAGATATTAGTGGCGAGTTTTGTGAGTCCAAAGGTATGTTGCTGGCCGGTTTTTGTTATGCTGACCAGGCCCAGGTCCTTTAGCTCATCTAAGCGTTCTCGTATCAGGCTCCTTGACTCAATGGAGTACTTCGTTATCAGGTCGCGAGGGGTAGTCAATTTTTTGCCCTTGACATCCTTCAAGATACCATAACCTAGTACAAATCTGTCATCCATGAGCTGGTCAAAGTCCTCTTCTGCCTCCAAGAAGAGGCGAGCCCAGAGCTCGACGATGTCCTTGGCGAAGAATTTCGTGCCCCTTCCTACCCGCAGATGAAGGCCCTTTCGTGCACCCTTGGCTCTCTTTCCCAGTATAAATCGTTTTGAGAAAAAAGAGGTAGCAAACTGTTCCCACACACGCGTCTCGACG
>CAZHTU010000103.1:0-2992 GCA_964535815.1 Candidatus Undinarchaeota archaeon | reverse complement strand
AAGTATTTCCGACCTTGGAGACAACAAAACCCGCCTTGAGCTGTTCAGGCGTGACACCGAGCTTCTTTGCTGCGACTGTCGGGAATTTTCCATTCGGCATATGGAAGACGACATGGTCGTAGTCTGAAATCTTGGTCTTTGTCTTCTCTAATAGGCCTTTTGTGGCCGAAAGGACATGCTTGAAGTATGCAGGTTCGCCTGTAAATCTGCCGCCGTGTTGAGGATAGTCCTGACCTTCCCTGCGCCAGAAGTCAGGTGTGTCTGTGGTGAATGAATAAGTGGAAAGAATTTCCGCTGCGAGGTTTTTGGTGCCAATAAGGTACATGGCCCCTCCTGCGCCAGCTGTGTACTCTAATGCATTACCAGGAGCACCTTGAGAAGTATCAATCCCGCCTCCGAGACCGTATTCAATCATACCGCTTGCAACAAGACCCATGCTTGTCTGGATTGCTGTCGTGCCAGCCTTGCAGGCAAACTCAAAATCAGCCGCAGTCATGTGGGGAGTAGCACCGATTGCTTCAGCAACTATTGATGCTGTAGGCTTGACAGCATAAGGATGGGATTCAGAACCGATAAAAACGCACCCAATCTTCTGCGGGTCGATACCTGCCCGTTTTATCGCGTTCCTGGACGCTTCTACTGCAATTGTAGCAGTGTCCTCATCAGGGCTAGGAACTGACTTCTCCTCGAGTAAAAGGCCTTTTTTAATCGCTTCAGCGTCTCCGCCCCATGCCTTAGCAATCTCTTCGACCTTTATCCGGTAGATGGGGACGTATGCCCCATAGCCAACTATTCCTACTGCCATAAACCCGTAGAAAATCGGGACGAGGGCTTAAATATGTTTGCAACCACCTTTCTTTAAAAAAGAAACGTGGGCGAAAGAAAAGGGCAAGTTTATATTTGAGTTACACTACCAGAACTACGCTACTTATTGCGGGGCCGTAGGGTAGTCTGGTCCATCCTTCCAGCTTCGGGGGTTGGAGACCCCAATTCAAATTTGGGCGGCCCCACTTTTTTGCAAGAAATCTCAAAGTATATTAATAGAATAGAATATACTTTGAACATGACCAAGAAATTCAGCCTCGCAGAGTGCATGTGGAGCTCTTCAGGGATATTGACCAAAGAGCACCTTGAGAAATACGCCAAGCTCGTAGGTGACTGCGACATTCTCGCAGAGGGAAAACCTTCTCGGGAGAACTTCCAGGGTTGCATCGAGAATTTGATTTTGAGATTAGATGTCATCTACCGCGCCAGGATGCTCCTCGACCTGAACAATTCTGCCATACATTTCGCGAGACAAAAAGATCAAACGAAGTCATTGGAGCTTCTAAGGAAAGAGAGAAAACTATTGAGGGCACATCTAGACGATATGAAGCAGACTAGCAAACGATGCGTAAGTTGTTTCGAGAACACGTTCGGAGTAGACTCTAAAGAATTGTTTGTTCCTAATAGAGCGCTCTAATCACTTAACCTTCAACATCTTCTCTGCCACTTTGAGGACCTCACTCACCTTAATCTTTTTTAGGCAGGCGTATTTGTCAGGTATTGGGCAGTCATAGAGTTCACATGGTGAACATGGAAGCTTGTGGAAGATTGCAATGGATTTTTTGTCATTGTAGCCCCACTCTCTTGGGTCAACAGGACCGAACAAAGAGACAGTTGGAGTACCCATGGCTCGGGCCATGTGCATTGGTCCGGTGTCTGTCGAGATGAGAAGCTTTGCTCCTTTCAAGAACTCAGCGAGCTGCCTGAGTGTAAGAGGTGATAAGACGAAAGCTTCATGCTCCATGCGTGCGGTAATCGATTTTATTAGTTCGGATTCACCAGGTCCGCCTGAAAGCACGACTTTCACTCCGCGCTTGGCAGCGAGTTTGTCTGCAACCTTCGCAAAACGTTCATTTGGCCAGAACTTGTTCGGCCTTCCTGAACCTGGATGGATGACTATTATTTTATCTCTGGGCTTGAGTCCAAGCTTTTGACGGGCTTTTGTCACTGCCCGCTTGTCTTCAAAGTCTGGGAAGAGGTCAGTCTGCCTTGATTCCGGGTCTATACCTACTGCCTGAAGAACATCGATATAGCGACCGGTGATGTGCTTGACTACACGATGGTAGGGGACAATCTTTGTCAGGAAGAATCCGCCTCCGCGGGCACCATAACCGACGCGTTGTTTGGCTCCGATTAGCCACAATAGTAGATTGTCACGCGGGTCCCCGTGGAACTCGAGTGCTATTGAGAATTTTTCTTTGCTGAGCATTCGTGCGAACTTTATGGTGTCCATCCACGAAGCGCCTTCGCTCCTGTTGAACCAGGGGGCTTCGAGTGTCAGAATTCTATCGACATGTGGATTGTTTTCAAGTAGATTTTTGGTGAGCGGACGGACAAGCGCGACTATCTCAGCATCAGGATATTGTTTCTTGAGGGCTTTGAAAACCGGAGTCGTGACAACTATGTCTCCAATGTGCGTTAATTGCAGAACTAAAATCTTGCGCACCTTCTCATTCTTCAAGTGCTGAGTGAAAAGCCTAGGAATAGAAAAGAGGAAATAACCGATAACATCGAATAGTAGGACAAACGGGAAGTAGAGTGGCTTCACCAGATACCATCGCTTGAGCCGGATTTCGTTCTGCATTTTACTTGCTAGAGTACGCTGGCTTTAAAGTAATTTTCCTGACCTGGGTTAGCTATAAAAACCTCGGTTTATAATAAACTGAGAGTACACTGTGCTCCGGTGGTGTAGTATGGATATCACGCATGGTTGCGGACCCTGAGATCCCGAGTTCAAATCTCGGCCGGAGCACCATTCTTTTCTCAATGCCCGAATAGTCCAGTTTGGATAAGATGCGGCCCTCCGGAGGCTGAGACCGGGGTTCGAATCCCCGTTCGGGCACTAAATTCTTATACTCCTGACGTTTATGGCTAATCATGTGGTCCAAGTTTAGGAAAGAAGTTACTGGTTCGGTCGAGAAGGCACTCAAGGAATTGAAAGTCTCGG
>CAZHTU010000102.1:2681-3004 GCA_964535815.1 Candidatus Undinarchaeota archaeon | reverse complement strand
TTCGAAGGCGGGCAGCTTAAGATTAAGGCCAGAGCTAAGCCGGTTGCAGGCGTCCTGATAAATAACGAACTCAGGGTTAAGGTCGAGCCTGTCCCTAAAAAGAATTTCAGTCTCACTCTAGGGGACCAGACCGAGTACCAACGTAAAGTAACTCCTTGGTTAGTCTCAGGCATAGTATCGATAGCTGAACGTGTCATAGAACATGACAAGATACGGACGCTGTTCGTGGAAGACGATATGCGTGATGACAAGGCGATGGGACACAGACTTGCAGGAGTACGGGTGAAAGTAGTGCCCGTTGAAGGGCCAGACGATTTGCAATT
>CAZHTU010000102.1:0-2671 GCA_964535815.1 Candidatus Undinarchaeota archaeon | reverse complement strand
AGCAGAGAACCGCCAAGGGTAAGGACAGGTGGGTGTCTGGCGGTACTACTGTACTCACAGACAAAGACGGTAAATTTACAGTCTCCTTCAAATCTGAGAAGCTACGCACAAAGAAAAGCCGCAAAGTGAAACTGCAGGCCGCCTTTGAGTTTGGCGTAGGTAAACACAAACGCAGGATTGTCAGTAGAGAGTGGCACCCGAAATTCTTCCTCTAAGCTAATCCCAAGAACCACAAAGCCGTCGGTACAATTAATACACCCATCAGATGCATCTTTCTTACTTTTGTTAAATGGGCCACCAGGCCGACTGAGGTCGCGGTGCCCAAAACCAACAATCCGAGCGGCCCTGAAATCCAAAACACGATGGTGACAATTAGACCCATCACACCAAGATTCAGCTTTTTGTAGTCAACTTTTCTCATCCAGTTCGGGAACAGGCTTGCCATCTTCAGACCGATGACAAAGGAGATTCCTCCAGCGAGCAGTCCTCCTCCGAGCAACAAAAGCATCTTCGGGACTGTAATGTCAATCATCTGTGCGATGCCTGCTATTGCTCCTGACCGTGTCTTCCCCAGTGTTAGAAAAGCCACCAAGACAAACAAAGCATTTG
The DNA here is from genome assembly GCA_964535815.1 of Candidatus Undinarchaeota archaeon. GTDB lineage: Archaea > Undinarchaeota > CAZHTU01 > CAZHTU01 > CAZHTU01 > CAZHTU01. The sequence goes on along the minus strand of CAZHTU010000102.1, from coordinate 2,062 downwards.
CCGTATTGATTCCGCCGAGCGTGATCAAAAATTCTGTATCCTCTTCTTGCTTGGACACAGTCTTCGCAACGACCGCGGCCTGGCTCGGTCCGAACCCAGGTAGGAATCCGACTATAGCTCCTGCGAACGTCCCTGCAAGCAATCCGCGCGCGACCCATCTCCAGGGCAGGTTGATTCTTGCTGGCAGCTGTTCAGGGACTTTTGTTCCCTGTTTCACACTCATTATCAAAAGACTCAGACCAAAAAGACCAGTGAGTAGTGGAAGTAACGGCTCATTGAACGGCCCGTCCAAAACAATGAGTCCAAGCACGCCAGCGAGCAAAAACACGACCAATGCCCACAGTCGCTTCTTGTCCATGAGAATTAAAACAGAGCTGCACCCCAGCAGGACAAAACCCATTACTGGTTCAAGGGAAGCATAGACCTTTGGGATACCTACCATAAATAGTGGCAAAAGCACCAGCGACAAAGCAAGACATCCGAGACTCCCGACAAGTGTCATGCCAATGGCTTCGGCCCCGCGTCCCTCTAGTACCAAGCGGTGTCCGGGCAGGACAGCCAAGGCCGTGTCATCCGAAGGTACACCCAAAAGAATCGAAGGAATGAAGTCCAAAAAAGTGTGAGTAATCGCGAGCGTGAAGATAAACATGGCCAGACTCATCGGCTCTACTCCCAATCCGAGCGAGACGAGAATGGCAACGACCGTGTTCACGTGCAAACCAGGAGTAAGGCCTGTACAGACCCCGGCCAGGATACCGAGCGAGACGAAGAATAGGAAGTCGAGCATCGACCTTAGTATAATTCTAAACTATAAAAACTTCTAGTGCCATATCCTTGTTATGTACCTCTTGGACAATGTGACATTTATTATGGGATCTGCGAGATTTGAGCTATTCCATCAAATCTATAAGAGGCTCAAGCCCCATAAACAACGTTCCTTGAGCTTGTCGGAGCTGGACGATCTGCTCGTGGAAGTATTTTCCATCCCTAAGGCCAGAGAATCTGCTTTCAATGTGCTCTTGGAGAGCGATCTGTTCAGTGTTAAGGGGGATAGGTGCAGTCTGACCCGTTTTGGCAGGGAGATAGGTAACCTTTGCGAGGAGTATAAGCTCTGGAATGCAGGTGCGTCCTTCGGTGGGACCTATACAGAAAGGTACTTCAAGATGTTGATGCTGTTGGGGCTGCGCACGTTTGATGACCTGCATCTGGAAGGGTATAAGCCAGGAGAGGCCAGGAGAGCATTAGCTGGATTTGATTCAAGAGGTTGGCTCGAGGATGTCGATACTTCTTATAGATTCAACACCATAGGTCTCAGATTCCTCGCAGTCGTCGCGAGCATGTGGGCAGGCACCCGCAGAGATGATGTCCAGCCTTCCAAAAAGACACTGCTGGTCCTGGCCGAGTCTTTCCGCGAGGCAATATTAGAAAAAGGCCTTGTGCCGAAAATCAAAAAGCTCGAAGCCGAATTGGATAAAGGACTGTCAGAAAAACGGAAGGGAGTTCTCGAAACCGAACTGGCAAAACATACACGCACATGGAAGAAACGGATAAAAGGCGTCCCTGCAGAGGAGCTGGAAGGGCTCGAGCTTGCTGTGTTTAACCATCTGCTGACTGTCCAAGGATAGATTAATAAGCATTGGGCACGATAATAGGAATATGGATATTGACAAGACAGCGTCCTTCATTTTTTCGAAGAACAAATTTAAGATACTTCAAGACGTCTACAATGGAGAGACTGATCTCTTGGCAGTCGTCAAGAAGAGATACAAAGACTCATGGACCATCCGCAATATAATCGAAGATGTTAAGATATCTGGGTTTTTTGATGTCAAAGGCCGCCATAAAGTTACTTTGACCAAGTTGGGAAAAGAGATTGCTGATCTCTGCAAGGAGTATGGGCTCGTGGGTCAGCATAAGCGGCCGCTACAAGAGCGCACTATTACAGGGATGCTCGAGATGGGTTTCTCAGAATTCACTGCACCCGACATGAGTAGAATAATGGGTGGTGCAGCACATCCTGCGATAAATGGTTTCATTAACAAAGAGTGGTTAGTCGAGGTCC
>CAZHTU010000101.1:0-3011 GCA_964535815.1 Candidatus Undinarchaeota archaeon | reverse complement strand
CATGAATATAGTTCGCACTAGAAGGATTTAATACTTTCTTTGAGAATTAGGCCGACTTAAGTCGGGACTTCAATCTCGATTTGAACGTCTTCAGGGACTTGAATCCTCATCACACGCCTCATGGCACGCTCTGTCGATTCGAGGTCAATCAAACGCTTGTGGATGCGCATCTCCCACCTATCCCAAGTCGCGGTTCCTTCACCGTCACTTGATTTGCGCGTGGTGATCTTGAGTTTTTTTGTTGGGAGTGGAATAGGGCCGCGAATGTTTGAGCCTGTGGACTTAGCAATCTCAGAGACCTCATCGCAGATAGATTCGAGCCTTCTGAGGTCAGTGCTTATCAGTCTTATTCTTGCGTTTCCCATTTTTCTATTGTTTTTATGAGTGGTATTTTCCCCTCGAAAGAAAAAAAAGAGGGGAAGGTAAGGGAATTAACCCTTACCCCTTTTTAAGATTTTACTTTTTCTTCGGAACGATGTCAGTCACGATTCCAGCTGCGACAGTAACACCAGAGTCTCGGATGGCGAACCTTCCGAGAGGTGCGCAGTCGCTTGCCTTCTCGAGGACCAGCGGCTTCGTCGGCTTCAGTTTGACGATAGCTGCATCACCTGTCTTGATGAAGTCTGGGTTCTCAGCTTTAGTTTCACCTGTTGCCGGGTCCAGTTTCTTCAAGATTTGCAAGAAGGTGCATGCGCACTGGGTCGTGTGGGCGTGGAAGACTGGGGTGTATCCTGCTGTTATGGCTGATGGGTGCTTAAGCACAACGATTTGTGCTGTAAACTCATCGACCACAGTAGGTGGGTTGTCTGCCGGTCCACAAACGTCACCGCGTCTAGCATCCCCTTTGTTCAGACCACGGACGTTGAAACCAACGTTATCTCCGGGTTCTGCCTGAGGGACCTGTTCGTGGTGCATCTCGACTGTCTTGACTTCGCCTGCAACTCCTGCCGGTTCAAAAATAACTTTTTGTCCTGGCTTGAGCACACCTGCTTCAATTCGTCCGACTGGGACTGTTCCAACACCAGTGATTGAATAAACATCCTGGATAGGTAGTCTCAATGGTTTGTCTGTAGCCTTTTCTGGGGCTGTAAGCTTGTCAAAGCACTCGTAGAGTGTTGGACCCTTGTACCAGGACATGTTCTCCTTCGGCTTGACTGAGATGTTCTCGTCAGTAGCGAAAGATGCAATAGGTACGAAAGGTACGTCTTCAACCTTGAAACCGACTGGTTTCAGAAGTTCTTCTACCTGTGCCTTAGCTTTCTTGAACCCGTCCTCGCCGTAGTTGACCATGTCCATCTTGTTGATAGCAATGATTAACTGCTTGATACCGAGGGTTCGAGCGAGCCACGCGTGTTCCTTTGTTTGTTCCTGAACTCCGTCAGGCGCGGACACAACAAGTACAGCTGCATCAGCCTGGCTGGTGCCTGTAATCATGTTCTTAACGAAATCTCGGTGCCCAGGGGCATCGATAATCGTAAAGTAATACTTGTCTGTGTCAAATCTTCGGTGAGCGATGTCGATCGTGAGACCTCTCTCTCGCTCCTCCTTCATTTTATCCATTACCCACGCGAACTTGAATGTCTGTTTACCAGACTTCTCGGCTTCTTTCTCGAATCGGTCTATGATTTGTTTGTCAACCACGCCCTTTTCGAAGAGGACTCGGCCAACAGTTGTTGACTTTCCATGGTCGACGTGACCGATGAAGACCAAATTCATGTGGGGTTTCTTGTCTGCCATTTTTCTTAACCTCCTAGACCTTTTCGGTCCCTGATCTGTTTTATTATTGTATCCTGAAGCTCGCGCGGTAGCAGTTCAAACCCTGCGTTTTCTGTGCTCCACAACACACGGCCTTCCGCTGCTGAACGAATTGCGCTAGCAAATCCGAACATTTCGGCTACCGGTGCTTTGGCTTCAATGATCATTAAGTCACCCTCTTGCTGCATATCGAGGACTTGTCCCCTCCTGGATTGCAGTTCTCGGGTGATTGCTCCCATATAATCTTGCGGGACCCTAATATATACTTTCTGTTTAGGCTCGATGAGCGCGGCTTTCGCCCCCCGCATAGCTTCGTGTATACCCATTCTGCACGCTGGGATGACCTGTGCTGGACCTCTGTGGATGGCATCCTCGTGGAGATTGGCATCGACGAGTTTTACCTTGACTCGGGCACACTTTTCCTTACACAAAGGACCATTAGCCATGGCCTCGTGGTATGCCTCAATACAGAGTTCAATAGCTTCATTCAGCCATTGGACACCTCTGGTCATATCTAGGAACAAATTGTGGCCGTGAATTGCTTTCACATTCTTGGCCTCGAGCTTGTCCATGCCTAAATCACGTAATTTAGCTATCAATTCCTTACCCTTGTCTTTTCCTTCTTCAATCGTGCCGTCCTCAAGAGCCTTGACTATGGCTTCCTCCAACGGCTCTACTATAATATAGAATTTGTTGTGCTTGTTCGGGGACTTTCCCTCCACCTGCCGTGAGCCAGCAGTTGCTGTCTCTCGATAGACAACAATTGGTGAGGATGTCTTGATTGGAACCTTTCGGTCCACTTTAATCCTGTGCTCGACAATCTCCAAATGCAATTCACCCATTCCAGACATCTTGTGTTCGCCGGTTTCCTCGTCAATCTCAACCTTGATTGACGGGTCTTCTTTTGCAATATCTCGCAAGACTTGGATTAGCTTTGGTAGGTCGGCAGTATTTGAAGCTTCGACTGCTTTGGTGATAACAGGTTCTGAAAGGTGGATAGATTCGAAAGGCTCAATCTTGTGCTCACGTTCGCACACTGTCTCTCCTGAAATGGCAGCTTTTAATCCACTAACAGCGACGATATTCCCAGCTGTGACTGCAGGAATATTAAATCGTTCAGACGCATAAGAGATGCTCACCTGTTGAGCTCGTGCACCGCACGCGCCTCCAACAAGGTAGACGTCCATTCCTGGTTTTATAGTACCTGAGAACAGTCGTCCTGTGGCGATTTCACCTGCTTGCGGGTCAACAATCAT
>CAZHTU010000100.1:0-3039 GCA_964535815.1 Candidatus Undinarchaeota archaeon | reverse complement strand
CAATCCGTGAGGGCAGAGGTTTCCTTGAAGTCTTTGTCCGCGGCGGCCGTTACGGCGACATCTTAGCCATAATCAGTACTATCGGTGTACTCTTAGTATCTATCTATGCACAGAGCATGAAGGTTGAGATTCCATTGAGCTATGGCGGTGTTAGAGGGATGGCGCGTAGGTTCCCATTACCTTTTGTCTACGCTTCAAATATGCCTGTCATCTTCACTGCTGCTTTAGTAGCAAACTTCCAAATATGGGTCGGATTGCTCAATCGCGCAGGTGCAGTAAGCACCGCGTCTATGCAGAAATTCCTATTTTACATGCTGCCGCACTCTGACTTTGGAGACATGTTTGTCCGCCACCTTGCGGTCGGTGGAGTCATCGGACCACAAGACCTTTTCGCGGCTTTCTCCTACCTCATGGTCATGATTGTGGGTTCAGTTATCTTCGCTTTCCTTTGGGTAGAAATGAGCAACATGGATGCTAAAAGTCTTGCTGAGCGATTATCAAGTTCTGGCATGCAGATACCTGGATTTAGAAGCGACCGCAGAATCACTGAGCGCATATTACAACGCTATATTCCCTACATTACTATTCTCGGGGGTGCTTTTGTCGGCCTGCTTGCAGGCGTTGCTACCCTCACAGGAGGATTTGGCGGTGGGACTGGTGTACTTTTGACCTCTGGAATAATCTACAAGCTGTATGAGGAAATCGCAAGCGAGCAGGCGATGGAAATGCAACCCTTATTGAGGAAATTTGTTGGTGACACAAAACTTGCCTTCTAATATAATTCTCGCTACTGGCATCCCAGGCGCTGGAGTATCTACTGTTATTAAAGCGTCGGGTGTGAAGTTCACCTACCTCAACTTTGGTGACGTTATGTTCAAGATGGGCAAAGAGCGAGGTTATGTAAAAGCCCGCGACGAAATCCGCAAGCTTAAGATTGCTGCACAAAAAGAAATGCAGCTCTTAGCCGCTGTAGAGATTCAGGAGACCGAAGGCACATTAAAGCTTGTTGATACTCACTGCACAATCAAGACCCCTGAAGGATTTTATCCTGGTTTTCCTACTGCAGTACTTGAGCGCCTAAATCCGCGCGCTATAATCATAGTAGAAGCCGAGCCAAAAGACGTCCTCAAACGCAGAAACAAGGATAAGACACGCAAACGTGACACAGACACGCTTGACCAGATAGCAGAACATCAATTAATGAATCGCATGGCCGCAATGTCTTACGCGTCCTCACTTGGCATCCCTATCCTGATAGTAGAGAACGAACAAAATAAGATAGAACCTGCTGCAGAGAAAGTTGCAGGAATAATGAAGAATGTCGCAGAGAGGTGGGGTTAATGGGACTTATTGAAGCTATTCTCGACCCGATTTTCTCACCAATACTATCACTAGGCAATGTGCTTGCTGTTGTCGTGCTTGCCACTATAATTACACTCACAAATACCCTGATGACGAAAAAATTCGTCAATTACAAACGCATCAAGGAAATCCAGGCGGAGATGAATGACCACCGCAAGAAGATGATGGAGTCGTACAAAGCCAAAGATGAGGAGGCAATGAAAAAGTCCAAAGGCGACGAACCTAGAATCATGCAATTACAGCAAGAGATGATGCAGTTACAATACCCAATGTTCTTCTCCTTAATCCCAATAATGATAATCTTCTTCTGGGCCAAAGCCGCGTTTGTTGACACTGGAATCGTTGTTGTTTTACCATTCACACTCCCCAAGTGGGGTACGTCCCTAGGCTGGCTCGGCTGGTACCTGATGTGCTCAATGCCTTTTACGATTCTCTTTAGGAAAGCTTTCCGGGTGATGTAGTTGATTATCACACTTTCTGGCCTACCTGGCTCAGGCAAGTCCACACTTGGCCGCCGTCTTGCTTCTGCACTTAACCTTGAATACTTCTATGCTGGCGGGCGTACGCTAGCCAAAGAACTTGGTATTTCACTCGAAGAACTCAATGCTAAATCCAAGAACGACCCGAGTTTTGACCGCAAGATTGATGATTTGCAGATAGAGAAGGCCAAAGCTGGCAATATTCTTATTGACGGACGCATCTCAGGCCATATGATTCCAGACGCAGATATCAAGATATTCCTCAAGGCCTCCTTGGACGAACGCTCCGAGCGAATCGCAGGCCGCGAAAAGAAATCGGTCGACGAGGCAAAAAGACAAATAGAAGAACGCGAAAAGAACGAAAAAGTCAGGTATAAGACCTACTATAACATCGACATTTCCGACCTGAGCGTCTACGACATAATAATCGATAACTCTAATATGGGTCCTGAAGAAACATTCAGTACCACACTCACTAAAATAAAAGAAATTACGGGGGAAAACAAATGATTGAAGTAGGAAGAGTATGTATGAAAACAAAAGGCCACGACGCAGGAAGATGCGTGGTTGTCGAACTGGAAAAGGGAAAAGCACTAGTGACAGGCCCTAAGACACTTACTGGCGTCCGCCGGCGCAAGGTGAATTTAGCCCATCTCCACCCGCTCGGGGATAAACTTGACATCAAGAAGGGCGCGTCAGACGACGCAATTGCAACAGCAATGGGTGTTAAGTTGCCAGCGGCACGCACAGTTAAACCTAAATCTGCTCCAAAGAAAGAGAAGAAGGGTTTCAGTCTCTTCAAGAAGAAAGCTGAAAAACCAAAGGCTGCTCCAAAAAAAGAAAAGCCAAAAGCTGCCAAGCCTAAGAAACCAGCTAAGGCAAAGCCAAAGGCCAAAAAAGCAGTTAAGAAAGCCAAGAAGTAGGTATGCCGCAGCTCCCATCTGACAAGAAGAGAACATGGTATTCTAAATGCGAGGCAGAGCCAGGCCCCCATGGCTTTTTGCCTTCAAAAAGACCAATTGAACTCTACCTAGACAATGGTTTTGTCAATATGGACAAGCAATCAGGCCCAACCTCACGAGAGATAGTGGACTGGGTCAAGAAAATCTTGCACAAAAAGAAAGGCGGCCACTGCGGAACTCTGGACCCCAAAGTTACCGGATGTTTCCCAGTCGCCTTAGAAAATGCGACAAAAATC
>CAZHTU010000099.1:0-3129 GCA_964535815.1 Candidatus Undinarchaeota archaeon | reverse complement strand
CAGACGTAGCTTCCTCACTACAAGACCCATCCTTCGTTGATGATTGGTTACGCATGAACTTTGGTTCTGCGATTGATAATGATAGAGTATTAACAATTGTAGAAGGAGCAAAAGAAGGAGATCCCGAGGCATTTTTCAACTTGGTTTACATCAAGACCACTGCTAGGAAGCTAGGTATCTCTGAGAGCGAGGAGTTCCTGAAGTTTGATACGCTCTTGGAGAAAAAAGGGAGTGAAAAGCTTCTTAGTGCAGTTACGTCCACTTCAGACAGGCAACTTAAGTTGCTTGAGGATAGTTCTATCTTCACAGCAGAGCCATTTACCAAAGAACAACTGAGCAACTTTGAAAAGACAATCAGCGAAACTACTATTATATTTAATAACATTAAGTGAATACTATGACAAATCAAGCAAAACACATGCGGATGGATGGTCCTACCCCTGAACCAGACCAACGCCCAGCTTTCTGGGTAGAGAAGACATTCATGCCAGAGAAGGCAGAGGAGATTGTCAAGTTTATTAACGCTAACATGGACATTGGCGCTTTTGTCAGGAGCGATTACAAAGACCATGGGCAAATACTCGATGAAATCATTTCAAAATTATCTACAGAGTATGGTAAAATGCTTGAAGATAGGCTAGTCAACTATGCTGACTCATTGGATCGCAAAAAGAGCCGCCTTATCAAATTCACGAAGGTAAAGACCGACCTAAGCTATAGGAATTTGGCGCTGGAGTCAATTGTATCTGCTACATTGAGCGTTTATCTGACTCTCGCAGTCGCATTGAAAAAGATAAATGAGATGTCCCTAGAAGAGGCAGCACATTCGAGTGTGGTAGGTTTTGGTCCATTTTCTCAGTATGCCACTACGACCTACTTGGTTTACAAGTACCTCAAAGAGAACAAAAAAGAAGGCGGGCCAATAAAAGATGCAACCAAGCATGAAATAGCAGTTGAGATAATAGAAAAGTCAGAGAAAAAGCTCAAAAAGTTCAATGAAGAGCTTGACACAGTCTATGCTTTGCATCTATTATGGCATGGTCCGTCTACTGCCCAGTTCTAAAGATATTTAAACATTAGGATATTCTTCTAATTTGAAATGAAAGATAAATCCATATGGGAAAACCCGAAGCTCGTCCTAGCTCTCGGCGGATGGTATCTGCTGACAGGCGGACTCAGGGCGTTTGGTTTTATCTCTAGTCTTTTGATTTATTTTGTTATGCCTTCAGTCAGACAGTTAGTTCCTTTTTACCTCTACATCTTGACTGGGCTATTTCTCATCCTAAAACTGTGGGGTGCCTGGCGGTACCTGCACCTCGATAGCAAGGGGTGGGCAATCCTTATAGTTCTGGAGAGTTGGGGCCTTCTACAGCAAGCCATTTATTTCCTTCAATACGGATTCGGAGTACCTGCAGGTGACCCGTCCGCTGCGCCGATAGCCAACTTCATAATCTTCCTGGCCACGCTATTCTTATTGGGAAAAATTGCGCTTCTCTTGCACACACGAAAGTACTTCGAGAAAGGATTCAAAGAATCTGTTCTCGACATCAAGAAAGACTGGCTCCCGTGGGGTTAATTAAGATTGCTTTTAAGGAAGGTTTAGGTAACGCAATCTATAAGTGTCAGTCAACTCTTTTTTCCCTGCTTTCTTATTAGAACTACCTGTCAGCCAACATAGGAACTCAATAACATCATCTTTTTCTCGTCCATCAAGGCGCTTTACCGCATCTTTGAAGACGTCAGATTTTACAAATGTATAAACACTTTTTCTATCTGAAATCGACATTACTAATATGAGATTGTAGATATCTTTTGGATTGCCGAATTTTTGCATTTTTCTGAGAAGCCGTTTAATGTTTAGTTTCTTTATTACAGAGTCAAGTATTTTTTTTTCATACTGTGATAACTCATATAACACCTTTTGGGCTTCGGAGGGGTTGAACCAATTCATTAGGTGTTTTGCGAGCTTAGTTGGGTTTATCTTTTTGACAATCTTTTCTTTCTCTTTAGACTTTCTAGATAAATAGTCACCAACCTCTTTTACATCTCTTGTGTTGTCTATACGGATTGCTAATTGTTCTGGCGTTGCATTTCTTGCATATAGCCTATTAGCCATAGTTACCTCGGAGGCCTTAAAGGCGAGCAAGGCACAACCAATCCTTCCAGAATAGTATAACTGATCACCCAACGATAAGAGTTGATTAGGTGTAGCAAATTCTGCAAATTTCTTGAATCCCTCCGGGTCTCCATCCAATATCTGCTTTCTTATTAGTAAACTCTCTTTAGATCTGTTATTGATTTTAATGTTGCATTTATCTCTTCTTATAATCTTTAGCTCTTTACCTATGGCTGCTATTTGCGGGTAATATTTTTTGATATTTTTAGCTGTCGGCTGTTGATTATAGATACAAAGTGCAAGGTCGATAAGCTCTGCTTGGGCACCTCGCTTACACTGCTTGAGGAATTTAGGCAAGAGTTCCATGACTTTTCCGAGACAGAAAACATGTGCTTTTCCAGTATAAAACCAACTTGCAGTTAAGTACTGCCACATTGCTTCATTCCAGCGTTTCTCTTTCTCTAGCTTTTTTGCGAATAACTCAAATTTGTTTACCTTCTTAGATATTTTACTTGTAGTTTGTTTAACTTTTACAAGAGTATGCTCCTTACTACTCTGCTTGAAAGATGACGCATAATCAACAAAACCACAGTTGTTGCATAGTAATACAGAAGAATGTACAGTATCTGCGGTACTTATTGGTTCTAAGTTCTTTCTTCTTCCAATAATAGTGCAGCTAGTAAATGACGATGAAAAAATTAAATTACCACACGCAGGACATTTTACTTTTATAAACATCGTGAAAGACATTTGTACCTGTAATTCTCATATGTTCTATCGTTTATATATATCTTGAAAATAGGGCTGCTAAAACCTTTTTAACTAGTTGCCTTTAGACAAGACCATGATTAAGAAGCGCTATCTGATTTTGCTCTCGCTGGTACTTTTAGGCGGGATTCTGCAGTTTGCAGACCCGGTCAAGACTTGGAGTTATCTTAAGGGCGCGGATTGGACTATCGTTCCTTTCCTTTTTGTCTTGCCTGTGATTTCGATGAGTCTGAGGACGATTCGAT
>CAZHTU010000098.1:0-3146 GCA_964535815.1 Candidatus Undinarchaeota archaeon | reverse complement strand
ACAAGGAAAAATTGAACACCTATGAGAAAACAATATTGCTCTTTGCTCCAGTATTCCTAATACTTCACGGCATAGCCACATACATCGTAGGCAAGGGCGGGTTCTACCTGATGGTCCTGTTATTGCCACTAATTGCGAACGGCATCAAGAACTTCAAAAACAAATATAGAATTCTAGCAATGACATTGACATTGCAATTATTACTGATATATGCGTTCTATCTCCGCGGAACTTTCTATTAGAACCGGTATTTAACGCCTTCTACCACGATTAGCCTGAAGAATTTCCATCCCTCTTTCAGAGCGGATGATTTGGCATGGCCGTCTGCTCGCGCTTTTTCCTGGCTCGCAACCTCGACCACTTCGTAGCCTTTTTTCAGAGCATGGGCGACTATCTGTATCTCTATCTCAAAGCCTTTGCATGTCAGGTCTTTGGCTATTTCTTTCCTGAGAACTTTATACCCATTCAAGACATCAAAAGCCTTGACAGGTAGCATAAGATTCGCAAGCGTGGTCAATGAGACATTACCAATCGCTCTGAAGAATGTATATTCCTCGCTCCCGCCAAGAGCGCGGGAAGCTATCACAAGACCAATTTTCTTGTCCTTCATGGGTGCGAGTAATTGAGGCAAATCTTCAGGTTTATGAGAGAGGTCGGCATCCAACATAACTAAAATATCGCCGCTCGCGGCTGCAAAGCCCTTTCTCAAGGCTGAACCCTTGCCGCTCTTGCGCTTGTTCTGGACCAGTTTGACATTGTACTTTTTCGCAATTTCTGCAGTCTTGTCTGTTGAGCCATCATCTATCACCACAATTTCGTACTTGTTCTTGTACCTCTTTCTGATATCCTTCAGAAGAATGCCTATGGTCTTCTCTTCATTAAGTGCCGGAATGACGATAGAAATCTTTGCCATGGAGAAATCATAGGTCAAACATTTAAATATTTAGTCCCTTACTAGGCACACTGTGGATACACTCTTTGTTAATCCCTTCCCGGATTATGCTGCTGGAATTAATGAGGCCACTATTTACCCACCTTTAGGCCTCTTATACATGGCTTCTGTTCTGAGGGAGAACAAGCACAAAACTAAAGTTATTGATGCGAACATGGCAAGGATACCGAATGAAAAAGTTCTTGAGATAGTCGCAGAAGACTCTCCTGCTTGCGTGGGTATCAGTGCGAACATTGTTACAGCTAAGGCTGCTGCAGACTTAGCAGACATGATTAGAAAAGAATATCCTGACATTTTATTGGTGGCAGGCGGACCCTTACCAAGTATCCGACCTGAATACTTCCTCAAACACTTTGACATAGTCACCATCGGCGAAGCTGAAAATACCATGCTCGAAATAGCTGAGAAGAAACCAAAAGCGAAGATTGATGGGATTGCTTTTATGTCAGGCAAGAAGATAGTAAGGACGAAACCGCGAGAATTAATAGAGGACCTTGACTCACTCCCATTCCCTGCTTATGATTTGCTCACACCCCATATAACCACATACAAATCGCGAGCCAGGCGAAAACCAAATATTCCGATTTTCACGAGCAGGGGTTGTCCATTTGGATGTATCTTCTGCAACAAAAGTATCTTTGGATACAAATTCAGAGCAAGGAGTCCGGAAAACATCATCAAGGAAATTGACTGGCTTGTCAAAGAGTATGGTGTGAAACAGCTCGACATACTTGACGATAATCTGACACTGGACATAAATCGCGCAGATAAACTATTTGATAAAATGATAGAGCGCGACTATAAGTTGGTCATTAATTGTCAGAATGGTGTCCGAGCAGACAGGCTCACACCTGAACTTGTCCGCAAGATGAAGAAAGTTGGTGTCTTCAAGGTAGGGATAGGAATTGAGAGCGGCGACCCAGAAATATTAAAGAAAATCAAAAAAGATTTGGACCTCGAGAAGGTAAAAGAAGCCATAAGGATGTTCAGAAAAGAAGATATCATCACTTATGGCTTCTTCATTGTTGGATTCCCATGGGATACCGAGGAAACAATGCAGCGGACGATAGACTTTGCCAAGGAGGCAAACCCGCACATTGCGAACTTCATGATTGCCGTACCTCTCCCAGGAACCGAGCTCTACGACCATGTGGAAGCCAGTGGAAGATTTCTGCGAGACGTGGACCAAGGAATATGCGGCGGATTCTATGAAGGTGGGGTCTTTTTCAAGCCTGAATCCATAAGCGCAGAAAAGGTTTCAGAATACTACAAGAAAGCGTATAAGAAATTCTATCTACGGCCTGGAAAGATGCTTGATGTTGCATTGACATTCAAATCCATGACTGAGGTCAAATGGACAGTGGAAGCAGCTCTTGGTCTTGGTATCTAAATAGTTTCTTTGAACCAGTCTATTGTCTTTTTAAGACCATCTTCAAGACTTATCTTTGGCTCCCAATTTAGTCGTTCTTTGGCCTTGGTTATGTCAGGTTGCCGGCGGACAGGGTCGTCTTCAGGTAGGGATTCATGGACCAATTTTGATTTGGAACCAGTTAAGGAAATAACAAGCTCTGCAATGTCAAGTATTGTGACTTCACTGGGATTGCCAAGATTGAAGACTTCTCCCTTTGTTGATTTAGTATTCATAGCTCGCTTCACACCATCAACAAGTTCTGAGACATAACAAAAACTGCGCGTCTGTTTTCCGTCGCCAAAAATTACGAGTGGCTTTTCATCCAGAGCTTGGCAGATGAAGTTTGGTACTACTCGCCCATCCTTTATTGCCATCCTCGGTCCGTAAGTATTGAAGATTCGGATAATGCGGGCATCAACATCGTGTTTCCGTACAAATGCCATTGTGAGCGCTTCTGCAAATCTCTTTGATTCATCGTAACAGCTCCTTGGTCCTACAGGATTGACATTGCCCCAATACGTCTCTTTTTGAGGGTGTTCGAGTGGGTCACCATATGCCTCTGAAGTGGAAGCGAGCAGAAATTTAGCGTCCTTCTCCTTTGCGAGTTCCAGAAGGTTGAGCGTGCCCTGCGCATTTGTCATCAGAATCTCAAGAGGGTGGCTTATGAAATGGAGCGGACTTGCGCGTGAGGCGAAGTGAAATATCATGTCAATATCCCCATCAATAGTGAGTGGCTTACGGATGTCGTGCTTGATTGATGTGAATTTTCCTTTGAGATGGGCA
>CAZHTU010000097.1:0-3190 GCA_964535815.1 Candidatus Undinarchaeota archaeon | reverse complement strand
CATCCCCATTTGCATCCAAAAAGACAAGCGGCGGTGATGCAACCAAGCGTACTTCTTCCCTATTCTTAAGAGTGCCATCCTGGCTGAGCACTACTACTATCCTTCCAGGAGGTCCACCTTGCTCCAGTGCATTCGGTCCGCGGACTTCGATGTTAGGGCCTGTTGGTTGGGGTGGGGGTGGTGGAGGTGTTCCTGGCGGCGGAGTGGTTGTCCCAGGTGGAGTGGTCGTAGGAGGTGGAGTAGTTGTAGGAGGTTGAGTGGGGGGTTGGGTGGGAGGTTGAGTAGGCGGCTGAGCTGGAGGTGTAGTTGTGGTTTCGCTAGAAGTGCTACCCCACTTATCCATGACACCTTTGAGCAACATGATTGCAAGAATAAACCAAAAGATATCCATAAAACCGGCACCCGCCATCGCCGGCGCGGCAGCACTTGTTGTCCTACCTCCTTTCGGGCCAAAGAGGAACAAGAGAATCAAGACTATTACGATGATTAGACCAATAACAAACTTGGATTTTGTGTCCTTCTCCATCGTCTATCTTTTGCACTCAGGAGTATTTAATGAATACTATTTCTTCTTTTTCACGGCCTTTTTGGGCTTGAGCATCTCCTTGTATTTGCCTCTGGAGACATTATTGAGAATCTCAAGACGTTTCTCTTGGAGCTTTTTGTACTCCTTCTCAGCGTCCTTGTAGAGGTGCACGAGTGCCTCTGAAAGTTCTTTTGCATAGACTTTTTTAGGCCTGAATGGAGAGACTGTAGCCAGTCCTTTGTGCTGAAGATGGTCCACAACATCATAGAGCTTGGCATAGTTTATGTTTGTGAGTTCGTGGAGGCGCTTGACTGTGCACGGTGAGGCATCCAATAGTGCAGAGTACACTTTGGCTTCAAGGCTTGTTAGCCCGAAGGAGCTGAGCATGGACGTGAGCTCGCCGGACCCAAACCGTTCGTGTCTTCCAGAGCCGATACAAAGCAGGTTGAATGTGTGATTTCTATGGCCGGAGATACTTCGACGGGTGTACCCCTGCTCGCCTATCGTATAGAATCCGATTATCGGAATGTTGAGAAAACTATCCTTTATGCGCTTCAGCTCTTCGCTTGATTTGTCGCCTAGGATTTCTCTCCTTCCAATAGAGTTGAAGATAACCAAACAACCAGGGAAGTTCACCTGCTTATTTATCTCGTCGACCGATAAGGTGTCTATTGCAGTAGGAAAGCCCTCATCGAGTTCCATCAAGGTTAGAGCCGTACCTTCAGCAACATCAGAGAAAAGTTCGAGCTTGCCTGCCTTTATGTCTTTGGGATATTTGAGCCAGTAATCCCCACCAAGGTCACGCTCTGCAAGCGGATGGTGGAAATATTCCTTGTAGGTGAAGTCTTCCTTCTTCAGCTTCTCCACCGACTCACCTATCATCCTCGCGTAGACTTCGATAGCAGGTTCTTCATTCAGCTCTTCTATCATTCTTCCGTCGGCCTTGGTCACAAAAGCAGTTTTATTCGTCGGCTGCCACCCGTGATGGGAAACGAATCCGAAATTGTAAATAGTCTGGATAAATGCAAGTGCAACTGCATCTGAGTAAACTTTACCTTGACATATCTGGTAAGCCTTCTCCATCTTGAGGCAGTCTCCACTCGACCCTCCGACTATTGGAGTGTGCATACCTACAACCGCACGAATTCCCTCGAGCACATCTTCCTCAGCGCCTGAAAGACCATCAGGAAGCATCAGGACGAACCGTTTCATCTTCGCTGTGGGGACACCAAGGTTCTCCAGCTTGGATAGTGCACTGCCAATCGCAGTCCTGCTCGACTTGAAGCCATTTTTGGTGATGTCTTGTCCTACTGCGAACCCGACTGATAATCGGGTCGAGTAAAGGCTCAGCATGACTGAACCATTATCTACAATCGTCTCGTCCATGATGTTACCGCATGAGGTGCAGCCTATCAAAGTCTTTGTATCCAATTTGGATTTTATACCATTCAACAGACCCTGAATCTTTGCCTTTTCAGTGAGTGTTGTGAACAAAATCGAAAGCGCAGGCTTCGAGGACCTTAATTGGCCCACAATGTCTGAAGCGAGCTTTTCCCCGCTGATAAAAGGATCCTCGGCACCAACCGAAGCGTACGCAAAACGCATACAACTAAATACGCCCAAATGGTTTATAAATTTTACCATTATCAGAAAGAGTTTTTTTCTTTTTTTAGAAAAGATAAAATTTCAAAATCTGAAAACAATATAAGGGGTAAGCGTTTACTTAACCGTGGCATGGACGACATGTTGAAGTCTCTGGGGGCGTTGGTAGGCGTGGTTATCGCTCGAAGCAGTGTACCAATCAGTTACCAGTGCATCAAATGCAATAGAAGTTACCAGCATCACGAAGCCAAGAATCTGGCTTACCTTTGCGAGGCCGACCGCTGTCACGGCTATCTAATTAACGAAGAGCGGCTTTAGTTCTCTTTCTAGCAAACTTTAAGTTCTACCTGTGCTTTTAGCATTCTATGGAAGAAAAGATTCTTCAATACATCAAAACCCATGGTCCATCTACAGAGATTGAGGTCGCAGCCGGCGTGGGTACAAACTCGATGGTCGCGTCCGCCATACTAGCGACCCTCCACAATACTAAAAAAATATCACAGAGCAAGAAGAGATTAGGCTCTGTACGCGTTTACTTCCTGCCTAATCAATTACAACAGGCACGCAAGAGAGTTTTGAAGGGACTCGAACCTGGAGAAATCAACATTTTGAGGGAACTCCAACAAAAAGGCAAGATCTTGCCTGGACAGTATCCTGAATCGGTTCTCGAAGAATTTGGTGACTTTCTTATCGCATCCAGCCACAATGGCCAAAGGGCATGGGAATGGTTTGAAGGTGCAGGTAAAGGAAAACCTGTTTCTGCTCCTACCGAATCCGTGCCACAAGCTGAACAAACTCCAGGACAGCGGGCTTTGGATCGACTGGCAAGGTGGAAGTCTGAAGTGACACAGGTGAAACCAAAAGATTTGGCACAACAGGCGGAAGTCCAGGAATCAGTGCCTGCACCAAAACAGCCTCAGTTCACCAGGGTCGAAGCCTCTCCGAAGGCAAAACCGAAAGTTTCCCAGCCGAAAAAATCCCCAGACATCTTCAAGGTCGAAAAAGCAAAAGAAGGAAACTATTCAGACTTGGTTTCACAATGGGTGACAGGCCTCGGCGGCG
>CAZHTU010000096.1:0-3195 GCA_964535815.1 Candidatus Undinarchaeota archaeon | reverse complement strand
CCATTTCAATTGCTTTCTTGTTCACTGTTGGTTTGGAGCCTGGGAAGCCTAGGCAGACTGGACACACATGAGTGTTAGGGTCACCCTGGGCGTTTGGACAGGAGCAGAAGAGCTTGCTTCTTGTAGAAAGTAGGCAGTGGATTTCAAGACCAATCATTGGTTTTAGATGGTCGTTCATAGTGGCCTCCTTTCAGTGTGTTTTGTGAGCTGCTCGTATGCACTTGCCAAAGAGACTAGTTTGTTTTCGGAGAAATGGTCACCCATCAGGTGGAGTCCGATTGGTAGGCCTTTTGAGAAGCCGCAAGGCGTGGAAATCATCGGGATGCCTGCAAGGTTCGGTCCGACAGTCAGAACGTCCATCATGTAGTTCTGGACCGGCGTGAGTGTTTTGATATCAGAGAACTTCGGAGGTAAAAGCGGCATTGTTGGGGCCGCCAAAGCGTCGCACTTCTTGAATGCGCGTTTGAAGTCGTCAATTATCAGTGAGCGGACCTTGAGGGCCTTGAGATAGTATTGGTCGCGATAGCCAGCCATGCGGGCGAATGTCCCGAGAAGGATTCGACGTTTGGCTTCCTTGCCAAACCCTTCAGTGCGAACGCGGGAGAAGTGGGCGTCAAAGGCGCTTTTGATTGGCACAGAGTGGCCGTACCTGAGACCTGAAAATTTAGCAAGATTTGTGGATGCTTCGGAGACAGCGAGGATGTAGTAGGTAGGGATGGCGTAGGGTGTTGTTGGTAAAGAGACTTGTTTGGTCTTTACACCTAATGACTTAAGGTCGTCAAGTGCCTTCAGAACTGAATTTTTGATTGGTGCAGGAACTCCAGCATAGTATTCTTTTGGGATTCCAAGAGTCATGCCTTTTACATCTTTCTTGAGAGAAGAGGTAAGGCGCGGAGTCAATCGGTTGAGGGATGTTGCGTCACGCGGGTCGTGGCCCATTATCTGTTCGAGGAGGAAAGCAGAATCATCGATTGTTTTTCCAATTGTTCCTATTTTGTCAAGGGAGTTGGCGTAGTCTATCAAGCCGTAGCGGGAGACTAGTCCATACGTGGGGGTGATTCCTACAGTCCCAGTGAATGCAGCTGGGCAGGAGATTGAGCCGCCTGTAGATTCTGCGATTGCTGCGTGAGGTTCGAGTGTTGCGGCTATTGCTCCAGCACCACCAGAAGACCCGCCACAGGAACGTTTAGTGTCCCAAGGGTTTTTCGGGGTGCCAAAAGCACAATTGGTCGAGAATGTACCAAAGCCGAACTCGTCCTGAGCTGTCTTGCCGAGGATGTGCGCACCTTCGGACTTAATTTTTGCCACGACAGTGGCGTCGAATGGGGGGATATATGTGTCGAGGATTTTGGAGCCAGCGGTCGAGCGTAGATTCTTAGTGCAGATGCAGTCTTTGACTGATACTGGAAGTCCGGAGAGCTTGCCTTCGCCGACTTTGGGCTTCTCTGAATTGAGGGTGATAAAGCAGTTTAGTTTTTTGTTGAGGGACGAAGCTCGGGCGACAGTCTTTTCTAGCACTGCCTGCTTGTCACTTGAAGCCAAAAAATCTCGCAGTTTCATCTTACTGGATTTTTGGCCCCTTGAAGTAGCCATTCTCATTGAGATTGGTATTTGAGAACGGGTCCATCTTAGGGTCTTCTGGAACATCCTCTCTAAGGGCGTTCTTGATTGGGATAGGGTGGAAGGCTGGCTTGACGTTTTCCGTCGAAACCTTGTCAAGGGTCTTGAATGCTTTTAGAATCTCAGAAAGGTCCTTGGAGAATGTTCTGGATTCGGAGTCGGAGAGGTCAAGATGTGCTAGAGACGCGACTTTCTTTATGTCAACCTTCATTTGAGTGCCTCCTTGAGTGCTGATGCTACTAATTTACCGTCAACCTTTCCGCGGACCTCTTTCATGACTTCGCCCATAAGCGGTGCAAAGGCACGCGGGCCCTGAGCCTTGATAATTGCGCGGTTCTTCTTGACTATTTTAGCTACAATCGCTTTGAGGTCTTTTGAGGATAGGGAACCGCCGACCTTTTCGAGTGCTTTGGAGATTGGTACTCCTTCGCGAGCCATAGCTGTGAGGGCGTCGGGGATGGCTTCCTTGGCTAGTTTTCCCTCAGAGATTGCCTTGAAAACGTCATAGAGGTTTTCGTCGTCGAGAGAATTGACTGGGACACCATCACGGCGCAGAGCAGGTAAGTCTGAAGCAAGGGTGTTGGCGACTATTGTTGCCGAGACTCCGAGAGAATTGACGGATTTCTCGAATAGGGTGGCAAAACCGTCGTGCACAACTTCTTTGGCGAGCGGGTGGGAAATCTTGTACTTCTTTTGGAAGCGCTTAACTTTTTTGTCAATAAGTTCTGGTAAATTCTTTTTGACCTTCCTGAGCATCTTAGCATCGACGAGTATCGGCAGTTCGTCTGTCTCAGGGTACATCCTTGCGGCACCAGGGAGTGGGCGCATATATTCACTTGTGCCATCAGGCTTTGCGCGGCGCGTCTCTTCTGGAACTCCCTTGAAGGCCTGTTTGGCACGTTCAATTGCTTTGGCCATCGCTCGCTTGGCTGTTGCTTGGTCTGAAGAAATGAGCATGAAACCATCGTCTAATCCACATTTGAGTGCCTTGGATATTGAGATGACTTCTTTCTGGGTGATACCGTAGGCAGGGAGCTCATCTGAGTGGAGAAGGCCTTTGACACCCTGGGTCTTGGCATAGTCTGCGAGTTCGGTGCCTAATCTGCGTCCGGGGCATAATTCCATGCCTATCAATCCAGAAAAGGCTTTGAGCTTCACACCGAGTGTGCAGTCTTTTATGAGCTTGGATTTGGACTTTTTGAGGACCTTGGAGATGTCTTTTGAGGTCCCCACAGAAGCTTTGCGGGTTTTGAGCTCCTTCTTAATCTTGAGGAGGTTTTGTTGGCGCTGGACTTCCTTTTCCACCATCTCTGGAATCAAGTCGAGGTCTTGCACACCTTTCATCTCAATTCGTGCGCCTTTAGCGATAGAGACATTCAGGTCCTGACGGATGGTTCCTAGACCGCGCTTGACTTGACAGGAGCGAAGGATTGTTCCGAGAACATTAGCCGCCTCACGGGCTTGGTTCGGGCTTTTGATATCTGGAGCCGTGCCAAGCTCGACGAGCGGGATACCGAGACGGTCGAGGCGGTATGCAACCTTCTTTTCGTCTGCTGCTAAGAGTCTAGCGGCGTC
>CAZHTU010000095.1:0-3213 GCA_964535815.1 Candidatus Undinarchaeota archaeon | reverse complement strand
CTTCTATCCAAGGTAGGCTTAACAGCCAAACTATTCCCCTATTAGCAATTGGATATAACCTGGGATTTAGCTTTGTAAGTCCTGATAAATTAGCAGAACGTGCAACAATTCCACAAGACCATGAAACCTTAGGATACCCTGGAGCATATAACTATGCAGGTGCAACCTACAATATTTATACTGGAGAAAACCTAGATTGTGGACAGACAAATATATTCACACAGGCGAGCCTAGGATTTATAGATAGAGAAAGTGGTTGCACGAAATTAGTCTATCCAAAAGATTTGGAGCTGAATGTCTATTTAGCAACAGCCATATTAGCCTACTTTAAGGAAGAAACCTCAAAATTAAAAGATATATATGATGAATTCAGAAATGAACTTATAAGGTGCCTTAAATATTTAGGATTGCATGAGGAATCTATAGAGCATATTTTAGGAAATACCTACGATTACCCTGAAAGCCCCATCTTTCCTTACAAATTTGATGCAGACTATCTTATAAAAGCAACAGAATTTTTAGGAGAAGCCATAAAAAGAAGCAAAGGAGAAGGAAAAGACTTAGACCCACTAATAAATCTCATAACTAAGACTATAGACAGAATAAAACAGACTATATTTAAAGATTCCTTATCCAGAAATATAGCAGAATCTTTTGCAACAGCAAAGATAAATATAGAAGATATTATACCTCATCTTATACATAGTTTATATTCTGGTAACCGAGGAGAATCCAAAAGAGCAAGAGAGCTTCTTGAAATAGCCGGCGGTGAATCAGCCTGTAATGCCTTATTTCCATACAACTTGTCTGAAGAAGAGAGAAAGAAAAATGAAGGCTTAGCCCTGATTCCTTCTCTGCAAGATGAATTCGGCGCCTATGGCCATACTCCTTCTTATAAACTTTTAGATGGACCGGGTTTAGAAGAATACGGCGTCATAGTCTATCCTATAATTGCTATAGCAAATAAGGTTCTCGCACTTTGTGGTCTGGAAACGAATATAAAACTCAATAAGAATATACTACGAAAAACGCTTTATTTAGGATACCGCGGCCTGCCTTTAATTATTGGTTTTCTTCTCTATTGTTTGGTTTCCCCAGTCTTAGGTATCATCGCTTTAGTTGCCCTAAACATCATCACAGGATGTGCCTTTGTCTCTGCTCATCCTAAAGGAGAAAAAGACCCGCCGTTATCGAGCCTATTACTTTATACCGGGATTGTAGCTTCTTCTATAATTCTTGGCTTGCATCTGTATTATTCAGGCGCTGTTTTATTCAGCATAATCGTCTTAGTCGGATTCGCTGGTCTATTTGTTAATCATATTTTAAGCAAAGAGTATCCCCAGTCAAAGAGGGCCGCGGCTTCAATTGTAACCGGCCTCTACTTTATCGCTTTAGCTATTGTCATTCCCTTATTCGGTCTGCCCTGGTGGCTTATCCTTGTACCTCAATTTATCCATTCCGGAGTAAACGTTATCCAAACAGTTCGGGGGAGAGAACTGGCTATTATAGATGAGGTCGATGAAAAGGTAGATTTTACTATCAACGCGGCTGGAGAATGCAATGTTGTATTGAAAATTCCCGGAAGACCTGTGCCAGTAAAGTTTAATATTCTCAGAGACAATTTATGGGCTATAGGCCTCACATTTAATAGTCTATTTAGGGAACTAGGAGTGTTAGATAATATTGGAGCTGAAGACGACACTCTTAATAGTGAGATCAATTTTTACCGAGGGGCGGAAAGGCGACTAATAGCTTCAATATATATAGGTGGTTCAGTATCTGATATGCTCGGGGCTACTATGAAGGAGAATAAAACAGAGCTTGCCAAATTGGTCGATGTGCTTGCGCAGCTTCTTGGGCAAGAAGAGCCTTTTCAAGAAGATGATGCGGAAGCAGCAAGAGGTAAAGTCTATATACATGTATTACGGGCAATATGGAATTTTGTAGTAGCAAGAAGACAGGCTGAAGGAAATTGCATGGTTGGTGTTGAGAATATGGCTGCAGTATTAAATTTAGGTGAGGCGGTGATTATTGATAATCTGCGTACATTGGAATTGGAACGGAATCCATACGAATCTGACTTCTGGATATTTCCAATATCCCGAGATACCTGTCTGAGCATGATAGAAAGGATAGAGGCTGTAATCGGTCAGGCCGAGGTTTCTTACGGAGAAATCACTTTTACTTGTCAGGAGTTAAGAGAAAGGGTAGAGGAGTTATTGCCGGAAGGTAAGGCCGGGGTCAAACTTAGCATTTCAGCTTTTGAGGTTTCGTTGCATTTCTCAACAAAGACTATAGAGTTTTCCATCTCCACTTCAGGTGTATTGTCTGCTATAGCTGGAGCACTTACTCGCAATGTTTTTGCAGAACATTTTGCTATTGAGGTTACAGAAGGAGAAGCAAAAAGACATTTAGATTTTTCTACCCGAACGATCGGCAAAGCGTTAGGTTCAGTGTATATACCTAGATATGAGGAAGTTGCCGATAAAGATCCAGATATAGTTTCTAAGGCAGAGAGGAGAATGGCCAGAGAATTTACCCAGGTTGTAAATAGCTTTGAGCAACCTGCTGGAGAAAAGGCTGTAAGTGAAATTGCTCTTGCCTTGTCCGACGAAACTCCAATAAAATTAAAGCCTGATGCTGATTTTGCAACTGTAGTTAGAACTTTCCGGGAAGCATTCAGTCAGCATGGTATATGTGTTACCACAGGTGTAATGGAGATCGTATTCAGGGAAGAAAACGAAGATGGAGTTGTTATCGACAGCCTCTCGTTGTCTGCAGTAAGGTCCTCGGATACAGGAAGGATCGAAGCAGTTATTGAAACAGTCTGGGCTGCCCGCAAAACAAGCGAACTAGACAATACAGAAGAAACCGCCGTTGAAAACCTTATTGGATTGCAACTCTGTGGGGAAGAAGAGCCGGTGGCAATAGGATTTTTCTTCAGTCAAAGCCGGGAGGCCTTAGCTAGCTGCTTTACTCACTCATTGAGATATTACGGTATTCGGGCTGAAGCCGCAAGAGGTGCAAGCTTAATCTATTTTTATAAACGAGGTGTGGAAGGTGATATCGGAGCATTAGTTATACCGGGAAGGGCAGAGTACCCTGTATATGAAGGAAGAGAGGACAAAATTAGGGATCAGATGCAGCCGGTAATAGATAAGATTGACTGCAAAGAAGAAGTTAGTGGTAAGCATGGAGAGAGAGTGACAAGAA
>CAZHTU010000094.1:0-3215 GCA_964535815.1 Candidatus Undinarchaeota archaeon | reverse complement strand
AAAAGTATGGACCTGAATTAGACTGGACCCCCAGGTATATAGTTACAATTACAGGAAATGCAATCAGTGCAATGCACGGCCAACAGGAAGTGGACCAGAACATTCGAGAAGTTTGCGTTCGAGAGGAATTTGGCAAAGAAGCATGGTATGACTATGTGAGCTGTTTCTATGCAAGTGAGAAGCAAGAATTTTGCTATGACTATGCAAATGTTGATATGAATCAAGTCGAGGATTGTCTTCAGAACCGCGGTGCAGATTACATTGCAGAGGACGTTGCACTCATTAACGAATATGGTGCAGGAGCTTCTCCTACCACGATTATCAATGAAGGCGAGAAAAAGATAGTCGGCGCTAATGTGCGCGGTGTCAATGAAGCAGTCGAACTAGCCATGACTGGTGAAATCAAGCAGGATGCCAAGGTAAAACTTTTAGTTCTGACAGACAGCAAGTGTTCAGTGTGCAATCCTTCAGGTATGATTTCCACTATTCGAGAGAGGCTTTTCAACAATCTTGAGGTCGTAACCATGGACTATCAGACCCCAGAAGGTAAAGAGATGTTTGAAGAACTCAGTCTGAGAATGCTCCCTGCTTACATATTCGACGATTCAATGGAAGCCAGTGAGAAATTCGCAGAAGCTGCACAGTATTGTGCTCAAGTAGGGGACAAATATATCTTGGGTGTCGAAGGAAACTACTTGCCGCGAAGAGAAGCTATTCCAGGTAAGGTAGACTTATTTGTCATGGCGTATTGTCCTTTTGGACGATTGGCAGAGACCAGCATGGATGAAGTCAGGGAAGCACTAGGTGACCAAATAGACCTAAACATCCACTACATTGCTTCTGAGAAGCCCGATGGGTCATTCGATGCGCTTCATGGCCAGCCTGAGGTTGAAGAGAATATTAGACAACTGTGCATGTTCAAGTATTATCCTGACCAGGCACATGAGTATATAGCCTGCAGGAATGAAGTATGGTCTAAAGAGACGAAAGGCGATTGGAAAGAGTGCGTTGCTGAGCCTATCCCGCTAGCAGCGTGCGCTGAAGGTCCAGAAGGTGCAATGCTCTTGAGCGAGGACATAAAGACTGCGCAAGAACTAGGATTCAGCGGCTCGCCAAGTTTCATGATAAACAACCAGATTTCATTTACAGGTGCTAAATCACCTGAAGATATCAAGAACATTATCTGTGAAGCAAACGATCTTGAAGGTTGCGATGTGACGCTCACAAGCGGAGCTGCACCCCAAGGCAACTGCTGAAACTAAGCTTTAGCCTTTCTAACCAAAGGCACTATTTTCTTTGCTATAGCCTCAGCTCTCTTTGCGTCCACATTCTTGATGAGAATCTTACCAAAAGAATGGAGTGAAATTTCATGGTCGCCCTTGAAGAGCATTGCTAATCCCTGAACCATGGCCTTACATTCATAACCAGTGCCAATGAGGAGCTTTGTAGCCTGATTTAGATTGATACCGACCCCAAGGTCGTGTCTAAAGGCGAGCGTGCTTTTGCACGGCCTGACAAGCTTATTGGGTTTTGACGCCATTCAAGGCTACCTCCGTAAGTTTGTTTAAGTCCACTTTTTCCTCTTCAGATTCGAGCCGTTCTAGTGTCGACCGGGTTGCAGGGTATTGAGGTACCACCTGGCAGCAGATTGCTTTTCGGGTCGAGATGTCAAAAGTTCCAATATCTTTAGCAATCTTGATTGTCTCTTCCTTATCCATACCTATTAACGGCCGAAGGATGGGCATATCTGTTGCTTGAGTAGTGACATTTAAGTTCTCTATTGTCTGACTGGCTTTCTGGCCCAATGCTTCACCAGTCACAAGTCCGTCGGCCTTGAGCTTTTTGGCAAGTTTGCCTGCAACTCTAAACATCATGCGCCGGCAGAGGACACATGTGTATCGTCTGTCGCACTTCTGTGCGAACTCGATGAGTGATGGTCCGTGCGGAATGATGCGTGCGGGCTTGAGATGTTTTGGATAGAGTTTTTTAAGACGCTTGAGATTGTCCAGTGCACGCTGGTCTGTAAATTCGTCTGAGAATGGGCTATTGTCAAAGTAGGCTGGCACTATTTCCACGCCTTGCTTCAACATCATCTGGATTGCGACAGGACTGTCAATCCCTCCTGAAATGAGTGCAACTAGCTTCATCAGATTCATTAATAGAGAGACACGCAAGGTATAAATACATTGAGTAATTTGACAAACTTATGGTTGGTACTTTCGTCCAGGCGTACGCAGTCCTGGTTATCTTTTGGGTGGCACTGAATGGTTTGAATGCCCAAGAGGTGCTGTTTGGGTTAGTGGCTTGCCTGCCAGTTGCATGGCTCACGCGTGACAAGATGTTCACACGCGGCATCTTAGAGAAATTACAGCCTAGAAGACTACTGCATGCAGTTGCCTATATTCCGACGTTTCTTTGGCTCGAGCTGATTGCACACCTTCATGTCTTCAAGATGATTGTCACTGGGAAGATTTATCCAGACATAGTCAGAGTTCCACTCTTCACAAAGAGGTACATCTCGATTACTGGTGTAGGAAACTCAATCACCTTAACTCCTGGAACCTTGACACTGACCGCCAAAGAGAATTGCCTATATGTGCACACAATTGACAAAAGACAAGATGTGGTCGGCGGTGCGAAGGCCATGGAGAATCATTTAGAGGGAGTGTTCAAATGATTGAGATTTTGTTCGCAGCGCTCGTGCTCGTAATCGTCCGTGCCCTGCTCGGACCGACCGTGCCAGACCGTGTAGTCGCACTGGACTCCATGTCCTACATCATCATCACAATTATTTGTTTTATGGCAGTACAGTGGGAACGATGGTTTTTGCTTGATATCGCGCTTGTTTATGCCCTATTGTCATTCATTGCTACTGTAGCCGTCGCTAGGTACTTGAGAGGTGATTTCGAATGATACTCGACCTTCTCTTCGCGGTTTCGATGGTATTCACATTTGTCGGGGCACTTGGTCTTCTAAGAATGCCTGATATCTATAATCGGTTACACGCATCAACCATGATTTGCGTCGGTGGAACCATGCTGGCAGTATCAATATTGGCAGTCAAGACTTTCATGATTGACTGGAGAGTCAGTGTTAAAATGCTTCTGTTAATCTTCCTGCTTTATTGTACGTCACCTACAGGAGCACACATGATTGCGAACGCAGCTTACGCGACTGGAATAAAACCAGTCGGACTGAAGAACAATGTTCCTGTC
>CAZHTU010000093.1:0-3272 GCA_964535815.1 Candidatus Undinarchaeota archaeon | reverse complement strand
TCTACCATGTATTAGAGGTTCTATATAAAGCTAACGGTATGCGTGGCTTTGCACAAAAAATCGAAAGGGAGTATATAAAGCTAACTGAGTTGCACTTAAAAAGGGGTTGTTGTAATGTCGTTATCCTTAAGAACATCGTTAGATTATTATACTAATATGGCATCCAAACCAAAAACCCGCGAGGAGCGTGCGAAAGCGGCCGGGATATTTATACTTGTTATGATAGTGGTCCTTCCTATCCTCATGTACTCTATGATGTGGCTGGAGGACCGCGGAAACTGTGTGCCGGACTACCTCATGCAAGATATTGCATGGCCTTCTTCAGCGTTTAGTGGTGAGATTGTAGTGAGTGCAGACTATGATGCACTTTTTAATGTGTGCAAGACGCATTGTTTTGATAAATACAGCGTCCGCTCTTATATCGTAACTAAAAACAAGCGAGAGTCTACTTGCTATTGTGATCTGAATGGGTGCGGACTCTCTGGCGGAACCACTGAACCTCCATTAGAAAGTGAATAAGTCAGCCAACCCAGTTTCTATTTAACCTTTTCTACCCAGAAAGGGAATATGGCTAAGTGCGTGCCAATCCTATTGTTATTGGTTCTCATGGCACCGCAGGTTCTGGCTGCCCCAACTTATGCTGAAGGAGCAACGCCTTATGTCCTGCGTGCTGCATTGCTCGTTGGAGCTAGTGTAGGGGCAGTTACGCTGGGCCTAGCTAGCGTACCAGTTGTGGTAGTTACTGGCGTCGTTGCTTTTGTACTTCCAGATACAATTAACTATATCCGCACCCAACTCAGCGCAGACAGCGAGATGCGGGCACAGAATGCAGAAGAGACATACAATACCTTCAAATCTCTTGATTTCGAGAACCTTGATGTTGGTTCTGTGCCGGAAGATTTAATCGAAGGCACCCTAGATGCGGAGTCAGAAGCAATACTAAACAATCTGAAAGAGGTTTGGCAGGCACTATCTGAACTTGAACAGGCGACAGACAAGTGCAAGACGAAATACCACACAGATTATGCCAAGTGGGAAGACGGTAATTTCAACCAGTCTCTCATTTTCACTGGCTTCAAAGGTTGTTTGGTTTCTGAGTTCGCACCGATGCTGGTCCAGTTCAACAAGAGATATGATAGTCACATCAGCATGCTCTCGAAGCTCCTTGAGAAAGACTACACTAGATTAGTTGAAGTGGATAATATCGGCCTAGAAACCTACAATGGCCAGCTACTCTCTTGTGTACTACCCATGTCAGACTTATTTATTCATATGAGCGGTTCAACGAAAACCCCGAAGACTGCTCAGATAATCTAGAGGGTACTAGCATGGCAAAGCGCCTAGCAAGAGGGGTCTGCGCACTTAAGGACTCCAAAAAGCTATCCGACCAATTTAATCCTATCGCGGGGGCAGACTCACTCACCTTTGAAATTATCAACCAGCATCTTCTGTGTCTTGAGCTAGAGGCCGAAGAAAGGCAACGCTATCAGAACAGCATCGACGATTATTCTGAACGCTTAGGCGAACTCGAGGCTAGATACCAGACTATATTCAATGATGGGTTTTGCCAAATCTCAGATGCTGATGTTTCAGTAATCTCTGTAAAAGAGAGTGCGACTATTTCAGCACCGATTTCAGCTTCAGATGCGAATCCGAAGGTTACATGTGAACAGATTCGTTCTGAAATCAAGCAGATCAAGGCCCAGCATCGGAAAGTCAGTTTGCAGTCTAAGACCTTTGCGGCGCGTATAACTGCGACCGATCAGCTACTTACACTTTTTACGACAACTGAGTCGCAGGTCTCAGACTTGGAGGAGCAAATAATGTTACTCTCAACTACTTCACGCTCTGAAGCGGATTCTTCAATCGCCCGCCTCCTAGCCGTGCGCAAAGACTTCAATGTGCTAGGTACTGCTGATTCTGCACTTCTTTCATTGTTCACAGAAAAGGTAGATACTTCGAATGCAGCATTTGATTTCGGGGAAACAGGTTCTACTCCTGGTGAAAAGGTTCAATATTATCTCAGAGCTATTAAACACGCAAATGAGGGTTATGAAGCATTGAGGCCCTACACTAACGAAGAGCGTGAAGATTTAAGGCGGGAAGTGCAACAGAAGCTCGACCTGGCAATTGTAGATATGGATATCACCCGCGAGAAGGCCTTCTTCGATGAGGCAAAGAAAACCGAAGCAGCTAATCCTGAGGTTGCGAAGGCCAAATATTTAGCAGTTCTTGAGGGTTCAGACTTTTTTGGCCTCGACGGTATCTATCCCAAGGCATATGGTATCTTTTCTCACCTGACAGGCAAGCGAAGCAAGATTTTGGACATGATTGCGCTCCTGCCCACTGAGTTTGTTTCTGAATCATCAAAAATCAAAAAATATGATAACTATTTCCCTGGAGACACACTCGATGTCAACCTCGCACTTGGTAAGTTGAGCAAGATTGCGGATGATTTTGAAGAGGTTCAATCAAAGGTCGGGACAGAACTCAAGTCAAAACAGGGCGAGATATTCGTGAACCTTATTGAGAATTCAAATCCTGACGTGCCTGCAAGGGTGATTGCAGGTGAACCTACTCCAGTTACACTCACACTGGATTTCACTAATCCTTTGGCAACTTCAATTGAGACCAATGCAGAAGCAAAGCTGACAGTGCCGCCCACTTATCATCTTTCATCTTCAAACGTACTTTCACAGACTAAACTCGAAATCGGCTATGCAGACGACAAACTTTTGTTACGCACTGGTGAAATTGAATCAGGTGAACAACTTTTCACAAAGATACAGTATGAGGGTGACGTTGCAAGCTCTAAACCTGCAGTATGCACTGCGGATGGAATAACTCAAGACCTTGCAGTCTGGGAATGTACAATTGACTATGAGGTTGAGTATACTGGCAGCTATGACCTATATCTTCCAGTAACCGACCCGATACTTGAGTACGCTATGACTCTTGATGACTATGAAGACGAGTTCGAAGTGTTGGCAGGCAAATCCTACGTCAAGACTCTTCCTGTGAAGGGTCCTTGGGTGCGCAGAATCAGAATAGAAAATCCAATAACAATACAGTCCAACACAAACACCTATCTGGAAGAGGGTGTGATGGTTGACGAGTCATACAAGGTTACTAACTTACTCCCATTACCAATCAAGCCTGATCTTCACCTACCTCTAGCATATTCGGATGTAAGCGATATCTCACTTGCCAGCTATGAAGTTGATATAGGTAAGCTCATAACACCAATATCTCTCCTGCCAAAAGAGGAAAAA
>CAZHTU010000092.1:0-3441 GCA_964535815.1 Candidatus Undinarchaeota archaeon | reverse complement strand
TTTGGAAATCGGGGCCGAAAACGTACAATTTGCGACAGGAGACGTGTTTGACTACTACCACCGACTTTGTAACACTCTTAAATTCAAGCCATTAACACAGCGGAGGGTGAGTGATCTGATTTCAGAGCTTGATATCCTAGGTATAATCACTGCAAAGGTAATCTCTAAGGGAAGATATGGCCGCACAAGGGAAATATCTCTCGCACTCTCACAGAAGCAGCTCTCGAAAATTCGAGCTATTCTCCGCGAGGAACTGATGTTGTAACTAATGACGGCCAACATTTATAGTAGTATATCCATAAAGAGGAAGGAATGCGTTCGCAGGTTCTGCATAAGCTCACTGAGTTAGGTTTTCTTGCCGATGCCGAGGCCACGGACTATATCCTGAAAAAACCGCGCCCCTTAGTATTCTGCGACTCTCTTAAGGGTACAAATATACCTGTTCTAACAAAAGAGTATCTAAAAGGTCTTGAAAAGCCCGCATCAAAGCCCAAGGTCTCGAAATCACCGAGTAAACGACCAAAATTGCGCAAGGACCTCGAACTATCACTAGAAGTTATCAAAAACTATGCAAAACCAAATGTCAAAGCAGAGATTGGCTCTTTTGTTTCGTACTATAATGACAGGTATGAAAAGCTTAAATCCCTCCTTATGCGGCGGGCCGAGATGACAGGCGTTGTATCGATAACGCACGCCACCACGCCCGGGGAAAAAGTAGCACTTATCGGTTTAGTCCAAGAAATCAGGACGACAACAAATGGGCATAAAATGCTGGTACTGGAAGACCCGACTGGAACAGTCAATGTGCTGGTAGGCAAATATAAGGGCGCATTGCTCAAAGAAGCCGAGAATATAGTATATGATGAAGCAATTGGCGTCCGTGGCACAGTCGGTGATGGAATAATCTTCTGCGACAAGATAGTGTGGCCAGAAATCCCAATCACAAAGGAGAAAAAACCAGTCGAGGACGATGTTTCGGTTGTCTTTCTCTCTGACCTTCATGTCGGTTCGACAAAGTTCATGGAAAAGGAATTTCTAAAGTTTATAGACTGGCTTAATGGAAAAATCGGAAACAAGAGCCAGAAAGACCTTGCAAAGACAGTGGGATATGTCATTGTGGCAGGGGACATAGTAGACGGAGTGGGAATCTATCCAAACCAGGACAAAGAGCTTGAGATATTAGACATCCATAAACAGTTCCAGAAAGCTGCAGAATATCTTGAGATGTTTCCTGACAACATAAAAATAATCGTCACTCCTGGCAACCACGATGCAGTTCGCCTTCCTCAACCCCAACCCCCTCTCCTAAATAAACTCACAGATTGCCTGGATTTGGACAATGTAACCAATGTAAGCAATCCTGCGTATGTAAGGCTCCACGATGCTCGCGACATCTTGATTTATCATGGAGTTAGTTTTGACAAGATGATTGCTTCTACACCTGGACTTGCGGATGGTTATCAACATCCAGAAAAGGTAGCTAAAGCCCTCTTGAGGCGCAGGCACCTCTCCCCGTCCCACGGTATGGACATAGCAGCGGAGATGCATGACGCTTTAATCATTGACACTGTTCCAGACATCTTCCATAATGGTCATGTGCACACGAACGGCCATGCAATCTATCGTGGTGTAAGAATAATCAATTCTGGGGCCTTTCAATCCCAAACGGCCTTCCAGAAACTAGTGGGCCACTCCCCCACTCCTGGAAAAGTACCAATACTCAATCTGCGGACTGAGCAATTAAAGGTGATGAATTTTGCTTCAACAGTATAATGAAACCCTAAACCATCAGGTAAAAGAAGTCTACGAGATAGCGAAGCGTGCAAGGACAAAGGGCAACGACCCCTCTCCTTATCCTGAAATATATCTTGCAGAGGATGTTGCAGCGAGGGTTGAGGGACTGGTCGGACCAAAAGGCGTTGCTGAGGCAATCCGCGAGCTCAAGAAGAAACATTCAGATGAAGAAGTCTCTTTATTGATAGCTGAGAAAATTGTCAAAGGTGAAGTTGGTGGACTCAAAGGTCAGGAAGCGGCCGATCGCGCTATTCGCGCAGGACTAGCCTATCTGACCCAGGGCGTGGTAGCTGCTCCGCTTGAAGGAATCTCACGCGTAGAGTTTGAGAAAGGGACCGATGGTTCCACTTACCTAGCACTCTACTTTTCAGGTCCGATTCGCTCTGCTGGAGGTACTGCTCAAGCAATGTGTGTCCTGATTGCAGATTATGTCCGCAAAGTAGTCGGCCTCTCAAAGTACAAACCATTGGAAGAGGAAGTAGGCCGCTATATTGAAGAAGTTCAGTTATACGACCGATTTGTCCGTCTTCAATACGCTCCGAGCGAAAAACAAATTGAAACATTAATCGAAAATTGCCCAATCTGCATCACAGGAGAACCAACTGAAAAAATTGAGGTATCTCGCTACCGTAATCTCTCCCGCATCAAAACAAACCAGCTCAGGGGCGGAGCATGTCTTGTACTTGCTGAAGGTGCTATCCAAAAGGCTCCAAAGCTGATGAAACGTCTCAAAAAGCTCTCTAAATTCGGGCTCCAAGATTGGGACTGGATTGAACGTTTAATAAGAAAGGAAAAGACAAAAGAAATTTCTCTACCAAAACCAAAATATCTGAATGAAGTCCCTGCCGGACGCCCGGTATTTGCCGAACCTGCTACAAAAGGCGCATTCAGATTGAGATATGGCAGGTCTCGGACCAATGGTTTTGCAGCCATGTCCATGCACCCAGCAATAATGGCGCTCAGTGGAGATTTCATTGCCATAGGCACCCAACTCCGTATGGAAAGACCAGGAAAAGCCACAGTGATAACTGCCTGCGACACGATAGAGGGACCGATAGTACGCCTCAAGTCAGGTGAAGTACTTCAACTACATTCTGAGGCCGAAGCCTTGAAAATCAAGAACAAGGTTGAGAAGATACTTTTCCTTGGTGATGTCTTGATAACCTTTGGAGATTTTCTCCAGAACAATCACCCATTAATGCCATCTGGATATTGTGAAGAATGGTGGGCTCAGGAAGTCAAAAATATTCCAGAGAAATATACAAAACAGCCGTATCCAATCCCGCCTGCAAACATAGCTCTGAAAGCATCACACCTTCACCCCAGATACACTCACTTTTGGCATGACATCTCGCTGGATGATATGAAGTATCTAAAAGCTAACATGAAGGCGTGCAAACTTGAACCAAGACTCAAAGAAATACTTGAAACACTTGGGGTCTTCCACAAGATCAATGGCGACACGATAGAAATAGACAAAGACCACCTATTAGTCCTGAATCATCTTCTCAAAGGCACTTTGAAAGGCAAGGACCCATTAGCCGCGGTCAATACTCCCAAGCTAAAGGTGCGTGCCAGAGCCCCCTGCTATATAGGAGGCAGGATGGGCCGGCCTGAAAAAGCAGCAATGCGAATGATGAAGCCCTC
>CAZHTU010000091.1:0-3509 GCA_964535815.1 Candidatus Undinarchaeota archaeon | reverse complement strand
GAGGAGCGGCACAGGTTCGCCCACAAGTACACTGTAAAGGTGATGGATTCTCTAGACGCGCACTCGGCAAAGATGGGACACTTGAAACCAAAAGAGAATATCTATACGCCTCAATGTAAGCTGAAGCTTCCTGGTGTTGACTGCGCGATATCAGGTATACAATATTCCCAGTATGAGTACGTCATACCACGGACCGTGGCTGCAGAGCTGGGTCTGCAAAAGAACCTCAAGAGCCTCGGCGGAGTGATCAATTGCATACAGAGCCTCCAGGTATTCCAGTTCAGGGTAGGGTGTGCAATCCCATCGCACAAGGATCTTGGACAGTTCAACTACCGAGAAAAACCAGGTATTCTGCTCGGTTACGTCATGCTCTTGAATGGAGTGAGCGGCAAGAATGTCTTGCGCAACCCTTACGCCCCAAAGAACTTGGCAGATACTTTCGGTCAGATGAGAACGAAGGTCGAAGACTTGTATATCTCTGGAAATGAGCTCCGGAAACAAAGAGTGTATCGGCACTTCAAAGAGGGAGTCTAATGAAAGAGTGGTACTTCAGGTTCCAGCAACTGGTGAAGAGATATGGTACTGGAAAGATTATCCTTTTGCTTTTGGAGAAGGACCAGACAGAAGTGAATCAAGCTATTCAAGTTATGAACCAGGAACTGCCCAAGCTCAACCAGTTCTTCCCTTCGACAAAGCGGCCGGGATTCAACCATGTGCGGGCGCTCGAACGGAGAATGAAACAACCGATATTGAACCATGAATGTCAGTTGTACTATTCA
The DNA here is from genome assembly GCA_964535815.1 of Candidatus Undinarchaeota archaeon. GTDB lineage: Archaea > Undinarchaeota > CAZHTU01 > CAZHTU01 > CAZHTU01 > CAZHTU01. The sequence continues at coordinate 2,730 of CAZHTU010000091.1, read as the reverse complement.
AGGTACGGACCGATAACCAATCCGATGGTCATGAATATACTCGGTTTTCCGCGGCAGAGCCTCGAAACCATCAGGAGGATCGAGATGTTTCAGGTCAGGATAAATTCTGATCTGCGCCCCAATAAGGAAAAGACGATGTTTCAAGGAGAATGGGGTAAGATAATCGCAGTACTTATGATTATCAATGGAAAAGATTATCGGACACATATTGCTGATGTCTTTGCACTCAAGACGTTCCTTGTCGAATACCTGAAGAAATTAGGGAGCGCAGTAGGATCAAAGAACTTCGCGACAATTAGTACAGAGATGTTGAGCATGAGAAAGGGAGGGAGAATATGAAAAAACACACGCCACTAGTAGGATGGGTATCGCCGCACATCCATATAGATACCTCTGAAGAATCGGATCTCGTTTTGAGACTGCTCAACTTCGTGGATGCGAACATGGAGGTCATTTCGAAGAGGTATGTTAGAAACCCGGCCTTCCGCAAGAACATGGTTATGGGTCGGAAAATCGACAATGTTGAGTATGGAGGGAAGTCATACCAGTGGCTGCACGTGAGGCACGGCAACATCATGACCCCAAAAATCTGTAGGCTCATAGGATTCGATGAGAGCCTACCTGACTTGGCAGTATTCACGGGTGGGGGAAAGCAGGCGAAGCATAATGTGGACTTCACGAGAATATTCTCGCTGGAATTTGATGTCCTCCTAACTGGTTCAAAGGTCAAGGACCTCGGAGAAGGACAATTCGAGGTCGAAGAGTTCGGTGACGTCGTCGGGTGCAGGATACGCATCGATGACTTCAATGTCATCGCCAGCAAGGTTGCGATAAGACAATTGTTTGATTACATAATATCTTATTTCAAGAAGTTGAGGGCAGTGAGATCACTCGAAAAACACATAGAGATAGAGATGGAGATTAGTAGATTAGTAGGAGAATAGATGAAACCTTCGTATAAAGAATGGGAAAAGACTGAAAAGGCGATGGCCGCACTAAAGGAGGCAGGTAGAGACTTCCCGCCTCAGGTAATCATTGATATCCCGCCTAAAGAAGAGCTCGATTTCTTCAAACCTCTTGAATTCTTATACAAGTATGAACAACCTAGGTCCAACCGGATGATTGAACTGCCGCACAATGTCTTTAGGGATTTTGGTGTAGGCGAAAGGATGCACCAGCATATCATTACCGAGGTAGGGACCCACAAAACACCTGAAGGACTAGTCGTGTTCTCTGAATATTCCAAGATATTCCTCAAGGATGTTCAAAAGCTCCTCGAGCTGAAGCCAATAAAAGTAGTGGTGCTTAACTGGCCGAGTCAGAGTACCAAAGAGATACTGCTGACTGATGTCCGAAGCCTTAAGATTTATTTCTTGCTCGAAGGAGCAGATATAAAGTTCAGGAACGACCGCAAGATATTCAAGCCTGATAAGATGGGCAAGCCAAGAAAAGTTATGATGGTCATTAATGATGTCAATCTTCTGATAGGGACGAAGGATGTCATCAGAGTCATTCAGGAACTGGAAAAGTACGTAGATGCAGTTATCGGTGCAGGTGACGACACTGGAAGAATCCTAAAGATTTATGCCAAGGCGGTTGGTAGAGGCGGCAAATATTAAGTTTTTTATACTCTGCGAACCAAGAACTAAGCATGAAGCAGTGGGTCAATAAATTCTTACACATAAGAGAAAAGTTTCCAGAACGGATACTGAGGCCAGTAAAACCCAGCGAAGAAGAGATGATTCTGGACACATTCGAAGACCTCTTCGAACGGAACCTGCCCATCCAGGTCGCACACGTCTCTTACGGGAGTGAAGAAGGGAGCCATAATAAGGTCGTAGAGGAGATAGGCCTCGAACAGATTGATGAAGGTCTCCTAGTGTATGGGAGCTTCATGAATGTGATGAGTGCCAATGTGCTCAAAGGCAAGAATCTTGCTAGATTTGGACTACTTGATATCTACTTCAAGAAGAATAGGCAAAAGATACCCACACCCAAGATAGACAAGCTCAAGGTCTTTTTCATCTTTGAAAAGGAAGCTCAGATAATGATGCTTCCCAGGGCGCGAAAGAGATTCACAATAAAAGACCCAGGAAAGCCATTAGGTGTCTGCATGATCATAAATGGCCAACTGTACGCCGCTAATGTAGGAACAGTCGGTCGTATCCCACGGATTCTTGAAAAGTATATGGGATGGGTCACGCCAAGAAGGCGTCGATAGTAAAAAAGGAGGTGGCGGCCGTTTGGCCGCCATTCCAGAAGGAGTACATTCGCACCGATTTAGGAGTAAGCAGTGCAGACGCTATTTGACTTTTTCTCGCAGACTCAGATGCCTTATACAGGCATTGGGAATTCGGAGAGGATGATTCCGCTTTCTTTGTCTACTTGAATTATGGAATCTCCATTATTGATATAGTGGAGATTAGCTGCACCAGTCCTTACTACTATTTCTTCAGCCCCCTCTTCCATAAGTTTCCTGATTAGATTGTCTCGTATCATCTGCACCACCTACTCTAACAAACTCAAGGGCTTATAAGCTTTTTTCGATTTTCTAAATTTTGTTTTTTCAGAAAAAAGAAAAAAAGCCCTTTCAATTTTTTAACTAAAAACCGAGTATAGGTAGAATAAAATTACTCAACTGTTACAGATTTAGCAAGATTCCTAGGTTTGTCCGGGTCAAGCCCCCTTAGAACCGCAACCTTGTACGCTAGAAGCTGTAGAGGGATGATG
>CAZHTU010000090.1:0-3534 GCA_964535815.1 Candidatus Undinarchaeota archaeon | reverse complement strand
CTGAGTGCTGTCAGAGAATACCTTGAACGTATTGTGGTTGAAGCGGATAGCGCCATCTTGCTTTTTGAAAGGTTGCTTTTTGCATTTGAGCCTCTTGAGTATATCACTGGCTTGGTCTCTGATTGCAGTTATGATGCTACTGTTGAGCGTAGGGTATTTGGCGCGTATACTTCTGTAGGTGAGATGATGCAATCGAGTCTTGTTATAAGTCTTAGTCTTGAACCCGGTGAGGAGAATGTCTTGACACGCATGATTTGCAGTGTGGATGGTGTCTACAAGATTTCGGTCACCAAACACTTCTGCGGTAATCGTGAGTTGCATCAGTATCAGAGTCTCCACGGGTGTGAATTCGGACGGTCCCCGCCCTACACTTTAATTGGATTTTTTCCGGCTATATAAATCTTAAGAGAGAGTAGCTTGCCAGTAATATTTCTCGATAGGGGCTTGCCAGTAATCGGTAACTGTGGAAAGAAATTGCTGATTTTTTTCGCAATTCATCTCTGGATTGAAAGCGGTAGTGTTCTTACAAGCAATTATATAAATACATTTTGCTTAATGAGTAGCATGAAATACATAAAAGAACAGGAGATGAGGTGATGTCGCAATTCCCCACTGCATCAAAAATACAGTGTCCCATTGCGACGTAACTATGGATTTAACCACAATCTACGCTCAGATATTGGCCATTGAAGTACTAGGCATACCTGTCGGCAGTTTTGTTGCCAAACTCATCGGGGTCGTTTTCATATTTTTAGGTGCGAAGATTGCTACACGATTTACAAAGACAATCAAGCTCATCGATGACAAGATTGATTCGATTGATTTGGCTGAGCACACCCATCATCTAATCGAGAAGGCATTGAACTACTCTATCTGGTTTGTTGCTTTGCTTTTGATTATGAATGTTTTAGGCCTTACATCTGCCCTGCAGGCCATGCTCGCAGGTGCAGGGATTGTTGGTATTGCAGTGGGTTTTGCAGCTAAAGATGTTCTTTCGAACCTGCTTTCAGGTGTATTTCTGCAGATTGACCGGCCGTTTAAGATAGGTGATACTGTTAAGGTCGGAGATATGTTGGGAAAGGTCAAGGATATTAATCTTAGGACGACAGACATTAAGACTTTTGATGGGATTGGTATCACTATTCCGAATTCCAAATTAGCTACTAGTACTATAGTCAATTATTCGAGGTATAAGGTGCGGAGGATGAACATCCTTGTAGGTGTGGCCTATGAAGCTGATATTGGTAAAGTAGACAATGTCATTGGTAAGGTTTTAGAGAAAGATGAGTCGGTGCTGGATGCACCTGAAGCGCAGATAATTATTAAGGAGCTTGGGGACTTTGCAATCAATCTTGAAGTACGCGCACATATAGACACGCGCAAGTCGAGTTATAGTAAGGTCAAGTCTGAACTGACTAAAAAGATTAAAGTGGCTTTGGACAAAGCAGGGATAGAGATACCGTACCCTAAGCGGGTGAATATCCAAAAGAAATAAGCTTCAGAGTTTTGTCAGTTTGTTCTGTAACAAGTACATGCCCACGTCCATGTCTCCTGGCTGGGTCATTGGTATTTCAGAGGCGCTGGCTTCTTCATCGTCTTCATCCTTCTTTGGGAAGAGCTTCTGAAGGAATGTGCGGTCTTTGAGCTTCTTGCGCTTGACCTTGGCATCGTGCTGTTTTACTCGCTTGGGTAGGTCCTTGATGGATGCTTTGGTATTGCCAACGCCAACTGTGTTTCCAACACCAACTATTATCACACTTGAACCTTTTTTGGTTCGGTCGAGTGAGTCTTTGATTGCTTCTCCGGCTTCGGGGAGGCCTTTCATGACTTTTCCACAGAGAGGCTTTATGGCTTCCTCCATGCCCATCTTAATTGCTATTGCATCTATCGGGACCTTGTGTTTTAGTGCTCGCTCTTCAATCTTGACGCGTTCCGGATTGATGCCACCGCCCATGGCTACTCCGACACCTTCGGCGACTGAACCTGTCTTCTCGCCTTCCATCTTTGCTGCTGCGTCCACAGTGATTATTCTGGAGATTTTGTGTTTGGCAAGCACGGCTTCCACTGCTTCGCCTGGTTTACCCACGCGAGCACCAGGGCCCTTTGCTTTGATAAGGAATAGGTTGCGGTCGTAATACTTTGCTGTCGAAACCATCATACCTTCTGCAAGTTCTTTACCCTCCTTCTCAGTCATTGAGGCGACCACATATGGGCCAATCGCGTCCCCTATTGGGAAGCGTCGGAGGAATGCTTTTGTCCCTTCGAGCTCGCCCTTGGCAACCCGCTCAAGGATTGGTAACTGCATTTGAATGATTAGAGCAATCTGGAAGTTCTTCATCTTCTTGGCCATCTCGACTGCGTTTCTGACAATTTTTGCAATCTGGTTGAGGCCGACGACTCCCTTGAGTGCCATTGAAATATCTGCTCGTTCTTCCACGCCGCCTTGAGGCATTATTCTTGCCGCACCCTCTACAAACCTGTCCTCTGATGTGTTCAAGAGGTGGTCTATCTTGTGCATTATTCCGTAAGGGTCTGCGTCTAATGGTGGAATAACAAAGAAGTTGGAAAAGTTCTTGACAAATCTCTGGACGTTCTTGCGCTTGCCACCTTTCTTCACGCACTTCTTGACGACAACACTGCGCGCATCTTTTGCAAGGCCTTCAAAATCTTCAGCTGCTTTCTCAAGTCTGGCAACAATCTGATACATCTGAAGACGGAACATGATGAAGAAAAAGAAGAACAGGAAGAACATGTTTAGGATGTAAGCGAATACTCCCCCTTCCTGTGCTGTTGGCATCCCCATCCCTAATGGCATGCTACAAGAGATGGAAAAACTGCTTTTATAGTTACCGTGAAATTTTCAGAATTCAGTAAAAAACGTCGTAACCAGTATGAATGAGTTCTACAAAGGCCTTGCGGTCACTGTGTTCATGTTTCAAGTATAAAGGTAACAAACAGTGGCACATGTCGTTATAATAGGCTTTATCTCCGTCTTTCATATTGATGATTACGCGTTGAGAATGCGCCTTGCCTTGCTTTTTAATAGCAGCTCTGGCACGGTCATAGAGCTCGGTCTCAGGTAGATGGTCATCAAGTAGCTTGATGTTCTCGCGAACTACTTCCGTCAGCGAGCGCCAGTTGACGACGCCTGAACCCATACGAGATATGTCAGCATTGATGTACTCGCACAACATGTTCTCATCGATGCGAATTAATTTCATGTGCTTGTGGAAGTTGAGTTTCTTTATGTGGCTTGATATGGATGGATTTACTTTTCCTTTCTCATATTCGACGCCGAGTACTGCATGAAGATATATGCGAACGTCAGAAAGGCGAATGGGTCGTTTGAAGAATGCTGCGACCTGCTTCATAACCTTACATGCATCATCCTCACCAAAAGCACAGTAGACATCAGTCGCGCTCTTTACAACTTTCATGTCGAGCATGAAACTTATCTGGCGCTTGAGATTGTGGCTCGGTTTCAACCAGTACTTCTTCCCCAGCCATTCGATGAAATGGGCTGTGGATTCCTTG
>CAZHTU010000089.1:0-3547 GCA_964535815.1 Candidatus Undinarchaeota archaeon | reverse complement strand
TCTGGTCAACAAGTATCCAAAGGTTCTCTCATACGAACACTACAAACCCGGTCCGAACGACTACGCATCGATATTGAAATACAATATAGCAGTAAGGCTTGCCAAACAACCAATAGAGCGCTCTTGGGTGAATAAAACCAGGGACGAGTGGAGAAACAACCTCACTATCGACGTCAACAGTTTCGAACCCTGGCAGTACGACCTGATCGAAAGTGCGATAAAACTGAATGCGAGTGGCATAGGCCTCTTAGACACTACCGCGCGTTCCGGGCATGTCACACCGGATATGGAGCGCACATACACGCTCTCGTTGGCCTTTGGCAACACTGTGCACTACATCTCCAGTCCTCAAAAGGAGGGCCAAGTGATCCTAGAAAAGATTGCCAACACGCCTAAAGAACTCCTCAACACAAACATCACATATGAGGTTAGGTGGCAGAACCCGCACCTGGCAGATCTCATCGCTAAGGATTACGACAACAACTTCACCTTTTCTCTGGCAGGCAACACCTATGCTCAGGTCTACTTGCATACCTTCCTGGATTTTGCAGGACATATGGAAGGTATCTCAAACGTGCACATCAATATAAACCTCAGGACTGTTGCTTATTTTTCCATCAACACGTTACGCCAACTAATCGGATACGATCCCGGGGAAGGTCAACGCCACCTGATAGAGCGGCTAGGGCCTATAGCAATCAATACCACACGCGCAGAGGCCAAACGCTTGGGGATAAAGATGTCTGCCATGGGTTCCACAGACAGTTTCATTGTCAACTATGGTAGGATGCCCGCGGATTCAGGTATACGATACGACCGAATACCCTTCGAGGCAAGAGACATGCTGGATAAGGTAGCGCTTCCAAGTGTCATCTTCTCACCTTGCCAGCATGGCTCCCGTTCGAGGGAGTGCAAGGTGTTTGCCAGAGTGGAGATTGCTACTGCCCTACAGCTTGCCACCCTCGCAGAGTATGACCACGTCAAGTATGCATTCCCCACTGAATCAGAGTATGGTAAGGGTCATTTATTCCTAAAGCTCGAGAAGGGTACAATAATCCTGCCCAACGAAATAATTTATGACAATCATTTGGACGTTATCCGCGCACTCGTGGAGCTGAAGCCGACGATGGTGCAGTATGAAATAGGTACAAGCGAAGGTACAAAGATACTGATACGTATGCCGGATGGCAAGTCACACAAGATTACAGTACAAGAAACTGCGCAGGATGAGACTCCTGAAATCATGAGGAGAATAAAAGCACTCGCTTGAGGCTACCTACTACACAAGCTTGAACTCTGCCACTTTTGTATATGTCGGTCCACCTGGACCTAGCTTACTCTCCATCAGGTCGACATGGCCTACCTGGACCGTGCCAAAGACTTTTTCCTTATTCTTTTCCAGGAAAGAAATATCTTCAAGCTTCCGCCTGACTCGCGCTAGAGTAAGGTGGGGGATATACTCTCTTTCCTTCTTGAATCCTACTGACGCAAGTTGTTCATCAATCTTCTTTTGGAGCTCTATATACTTCTCAGGCTCTTCAGCCCCGACCCAGATGACCCTGATATAATTCCTATTAGGGAAGACGCCCACTCCCTTGAGCACGAGCTCAAAAGCCCCATTGAGACTTAATTTCTTTTTAATCTCCTGGAGTTCCACCTCACTCACATTCCCTAAAAACTTACAAGTCAGGTGTAAATTCTCTGGCTCCACAAGCTTTAATCCATCAGGTAGGGAATGCTGAAACTCCACTATCTTCTTCCGCACCTCCTCAGAGATAGGTACGGCCAAAAAGCACCTCATAGCAAGAAATAAATACGAGGAGCTATTTGTGTTTAACGATGTTGGCAGGTGCGTTGGAGAAGAGACTATTTGTTGTCAAATCTGGCGGGAATATAGAAGAGTATGACCCGAACAAGATAGCAATCTCTTGTATCAAGTGTGGTGTCCCATACGATGGAGTAGGCGGGATAATCGAAGAGGTATCTAAGTACCTTCAGGATGGCGCATCCACCGCAGATATCCGCAAACATGTTTTTACAAAACTCAAGGAAGATTTCCCTGAAGCCGCATCCAATTACAAGAAAGAGGGCGAGTTCTATGTGCGCACTACTAGTAACCAGATAGAGCGATGGAACCGCCAGCGCATCGCAGACTCTCTTTCAAAAGAAGCAGATATCGACATCAAGACTGCCAATGAGATTTCAAAAGACGTCGAGAAACAAATTCAGAGAATCGCGCTCGACTTTGTCTCCGGCCCGCTGGTCAGGGAGATGGTCAATGTTAAACTCCTTGAAAGGGGATTGGAATCCGAGAGAGCAGCATACACACGTCTTGGTCTCCCAGTTTATGATGTGAGTGAATTAATCCAAAAGAAGAAGGGAAGGCGAGAGTACGACCCTGCCTCTATAGCCAAACAAGCAGGTAATTCAGTCCTCGAACAATACCTACTTCTCAAGACACTTCCACGCCATCTGACAGATGCACACTTCCGCGGAGCTTACGAAATCTGCGGAGAGTCATATTTCCCAACAATGCCTTATTCTGTCCAGCACGACCTTTCCTACTTCCTGAAGAGAGGCGTCATATGCGGGGAAGGCGTCCACTCGAGTGCGGCTAAGGCTCCTAAACGTGCTTCTGTGGCAATCTTGCATGCTGTCCGCCTCTTGCGGTCCGGCAAGCGCAATGTCGCAGGCTGGCAATCTTTTGACCACTTCAATGTTCTTTTAGCCCCTTACTTACGAGGAATGAATGAGAAACAGATTAAACAATTAGCTCAGACATTTGTCTTCGAGGTCGACCAGGAAGGCGGGTTGTGTAACCTCAATTTGGAGTTTGGTGTTCCTGACTATTTGAAAGGCCTACAAATAGGTAAGGGAACCTACAGCGACTACGAGTCCGAAGCCCAATCCTTCCTCTCCGCACTTCTCGATGTCTATCTTGAAGGAGACGGTATAGGTAAGCCACACTTCTTCCCGTCTCTTACCTTCAAACTCCGCAAAGGTTCCCTAAAAGAAGATTTAGTCTTCAAAGCCCACAAACTTGTTGCCAAGTATGGAATCGGGCAGTTCGCCAACCTGACTAAAAAGTGGCAGGGTGACAATGCCAACTATTCTGGTACTAACCGACTCTCATCCACCTGGAAGAGTTGGGACCGCGGTACTCTTAGGACAGGCAATCTCCATCCAGTAAGGCTTAACCTCCCACGGCTTGGGTATGAGACAAAAGGCGACGATTCGCTCGTCTACAATCTCCTTGACGAAAGGTTAGAAATGATTCGCGACGTCCTATTAGCAAAAGATGAACTCATTAGTGACCTCCTGTACAAAGACAAACTATTATCCTTCCTTGCCCAGGACAATTCTTACTACCGCCTCGACGATGCCGTCCATTCAATCGGCCTTGTGGGCCTGAACGAGTTCCTCAAGGTCCACTGCGACTCATACCTTACTGAAGACAAAGATGCCTGGAAGTTTGGTATTGCCTTGCTCGACTACATGAATAAAAGATTGGACGAGTTCAAAAAAGAGACAGGCATGCGCTGGGCAC
>CAZHTU010000088.1:0-3569 GCA_964535815.1 Candidatus Undinarchaeota archaeon | reverse complement strand
CATTCGTACTGATCTTTGGGGGCTTTTGGCTCCTCTATAGAGAATCTTAAGCCTTGCCAGTCAGTCCGATTATCAACATTGGGATTCCACAGGCCACAGCAATCAAAAGAAAGACATAATTGAGCATGTCTGGAATCGCAATCAAGAAGAAGGCAGCCATCAGGAATAAAGTCCCGACGTGTCCGCGCTTGTCATTCTCGAATATGTGCTCAACTATGTTTCCGATTCCCATAAACACAAGCCACGCCACCAGGATGTAGGAAGGGTGTGCATTGAATATTCCCGCAACAATACTGAATGTTGCGATGAAACCTAGGCCAATCAAGAGTTTCCAAACCCGCGTGATGTTCTTGTTCGGCTTCCTCTTGGACTCCTTCGAGAGCTTATAGCTCCAGAAAATTCCAGCACCGGCAAGTATGAGCCAAGTGAAGAAACCGTAGAATGCAGGTAATGCGCTCATGGCTATGTACTGTGTTAATGGGCCACCGAAAAGAAGGATTGCTCCCCATAGAATCTGTATTTTGTCTTCAGCGTCCATGCGGACCTAGAAGAGTTTAGAGTATAAAAGCTTAACTTTGCACGCAGAAAATCTTAACCCTGCTCTGCTTCTGCTGCCGCTTCTTCGGCCGAAATAACTCTGCCGACAAGGTCGCCTTCAACCTTCACTTCAGGAGGTTCTTGGCGCGGAGCAGGTTCAGAACTGGCCACTGGCTGAGCTTCTGCCTCAGCAGTTAGTAAAGCCTCGCTTTCTTCGCCACCCATACTATCTGAAGAAGTCAGTGCAGGAAGAAACTTGAAGAAAGCGATAACCAGGACTATTGCTAGTAGTCCGAAGATAAGGAATCGCGGTTCTATTTTGACTTCAGGCATGGAGGTTCAAAAAGAGCGGAGGTATAAATAGCTAACGTTGGAGAGTAGGTTTTAATAGAGAAAAGGCCATAGAGTAAGTAATGGAAAAGAAACACCATTTTCTCCGTGGTTCGGCAGGCATATTTAATTTCAGGAAGGTGGACCCAAAAAAGATGATTGACAAAGACGGCGAGCCTATCTCAAGCCTCGTCGAGCAGGTCAAAGACACGAGCTATGAATACCTTATCAGAGTAATCTTGGACCAAAAGAAGATTGCAAAGAAGAAGGGAAGTAAGAGAACAGGCACAAGCGTGTATACTTCCGGAAAAGTGGCAATCGATTTAGGAAAAGACCCAAGTAAGATAGAATACTTCTTAGAGAACTGGCCGAAGACTAATGCTTTTTTGGGCATCGACATCACGCGCGGGGCAGTTTGCCGTTTTGGTTTTAAGTACATGAGACTTTGGGTCTTGCCATTGCGTACTGACCACTATGCACTCTGTCTTGCGTACCGGGTCGAACTTGCTGATGATACCAGCATTAAAATTCCGGAAGAGCTTAGACAGAAGATAAAGAAAAAACGACCGCACGCCGACGACGTTGCAAGTGAGGCGTTCAGGGAGTTCATGCGCCGGAATGGGATAAAGTATCACGCGGTTTTTAGTTTCCCAGGTTGGGAAGACAAGATTTGGAAATGGAAGGGCTGAAGCTGGACGATTAAGAGAGGTTGGGGACAAGCGGTTCTTGTCCCCGAGAATTAGGGATGGGGGAAGGGGATGAAGAATCTTCCCCCGCTGTTGAGGTCCAAAGCACAAGGAGGTAGGAGTTGCCCAACCATTTATGAGAGGCATACTTGTACTTTTTACAACTGTTAAATTGTAACTTCCCTTTATATACTTTTCCCTTTTTGTAAGGTATTTGGGCCATAAAGTATACATTTTGTATACTTTTCCTTTTTTTCTGAGCAGATTGTATAGAAACGATTATAAAGCCTGACAAGGTATATTGTCGCATGCGAGCTAAAGTAGACGCGATTGATAAACGGATTTTGAGTGCACTTAGCAAGGACGGAAGGATGACTTTGCAGAACATCGCCGCTGAGGTCGAACTTTCAAGAATCTCGGTTGCGAAAAGGCTCGAAGTCTTGCTTGATTCAGGAACCTTGAAAATAGAGGGACTAGTGGATTTAAGGAAGCTTGATGGGATTGTTGCTCACGTGTCCATAGAAGCCGCGGCCGACGGCAAGCGCGCGCTATTGGACGAGCTCAAGGAATGTCCGCGCGTTCTCTGGCTGATGGAGACAACAGGCGGATTCAACCTTATCGCGATTCTGTGGTGTGAGGATAATAATGTTCTGTCTGCGTTTATTGAGAAGTGCGTCAGACCGCATGCGAACAGGTGTGAAATTAATATTGGTTCGACACCTGAGACGCCTTCTCACGTGCCTGTGAAGCTATTCAAGAAACGATTAGACGAGAGTCCGTGTGGCAAAGACTGCAAAAACTGCGAATTCTTTATAAGCGAGAAATGTTTAGGTTGTCCTGCGGTCCAGGGGTACAGGGGGCAAAAATGAGTTATGCATATGTAATTCTTGACATTGTCACGTTCGTGTTCTCAGTTACTGCTCTATTTTTCGGATACAAAGCTTACAAGCTCGTTGGTAAGGAGAAAGAAACCTTACCTTGGAAGCTCATTATGCTTTTGCTTGGAGTGACACTTCTGAATGCGCTCGGAACTGGGCTTGCTCTCTCAGGAAAGTTTTGCAGGGTCTGGGCGGACAGGATTGGTGCGGCAGGCGGAGCAGCACTTAGGGAATTTTGTATCTTCACTTATGAAACTCCAGGTGTGGTATATCCTAGTTCCTTTGTCTTCTCAAAGGTTCTTCAAACTTTGACTGCAGTCATAATCTTCGCCATCTGCTACGCGAGCTTCAACGAGTATTCGAGGCTCCTCAAGAAGTTCGAGGAGTAAGATGATACTCCAACTTATTGCATTGTTAGCTATTGTCGTGCTAGGGATACAATTAAGTTTTATTGCCCGCCGTTCGGCCATGCATGGGTTTGAGATTTGGATACCTGTTGGCATCTTAGTCAGCTTTGGTATTTCCCCATTAGCAGGATACTTAGTCTCGATGATGATTGTTGTCGGGGGTTTTGTCCTATGGCCATATCAGATTGAAAATCTTGGCATCATGGCTACTTGTTTAGCAGTGGCCTGTTGGACTACTAGTCTGTTCACACTCACAGAGACTAATCTCATCCTGATTTGTATGGCTATTACAATCTTATACAACTTGCTTTCCAATGCAGTCTTCATCCTGATGTTTGGAAACTGGTTCTCCATCCTCAAATTCGTCATTCTCTCCATCTGGACGAGCTGGTTGATTTATCAGCACATTGGTTGGGAATTTATCACCTGGCTGGCTGCAGGGTAGCGGGGTAGCTTAGGGGTGCAACCCCTAGTTGGATGGGAATTTATCACCTGGCTGGCTGCAGGATAGGATTTATATACTTCAAAATCCAGAAATAAGGCATGCGTTACGTATTCTTGGCAGCAGTCTTCATTGTAATCGCAATCTTTGCCGGAGCGAATGCTCGCGAAGTTCCTGGAGGGTTGGGATTGGTCCAGCCTCGGGTGCAGGTGAGTACAAGCTCTGATGTCGAGACCGCAGAAGCGGTTGCAGTACCTCCTACAGGTCAGGTAGTCGCCGGCCTTGCCCC
>CAZHTU010000087.1:0-3729 GCA_964535815.1 Candidatus Undinarchaeota archaeon | reverse complement strand
GTGTAGAAAAGCCAGGTTCGGATGATTTCATAACCTTGTGGACGCAAACTTGTTGGGTATAGTCGCTTGAAAAGTTTTTGGTCCTTGCGCCATTGTGCAGCTACTAGAGGGGTGATTGAACTATCAACCCAACAATCACAAACTTCTTTGACACCGTGAAGATTTTTTGAATTGCATTTTGGACATTTGTTCACTGGAGGTTTTTGGTGAGCTGGGTCCACTGGGAGGTCTTCAACTTTCGGCGTGATTATTTCACCGCAGTCACAAAACCAGAAAGGAATAGGTGTTCCAAAGACACGTTGGCGAGAGATGACCCAATCCCAGTCAAGTCCTTTGGCCCAGTCTGTGAGCCGCCCTAGCATGTAATCTGGCTTAAAGCTCATTTTATTGGCGCCTTCTATGATTTTGTCACTGGAATCCTTTACCTTGATAAACCATTGATGCATTGGAAGGAATTCGACAGGTTGTTTGCATGAAGAGCGTTCAGCATGGACAAGTACGCGGTGGGTTAAAGGCTCGACCTTGACTAGATGTCCTGCCTTTTCGAATGCTTCAAGTATCGGCTTGCGTGCTTCGGCTTTTTTCAGGCCTTTGTATTTTCCACCTGCTTCAGTTAAACAACCCTTTTCATCGAGTAAGAGGATTTCAGGCAGGTCGTACCTCATACGCCAGGCTATATCTTGTTCATCACCATATGTACACAAGTAAACTGCTCCGGTTCCGAATTCTCGGTCAACTTCCCTATCTGCGATTATCGGTACTTCACGTTTGAAAAGAGGTACCGTAGCTTTCTTTCCGACGAGAGATTTGTACCTTTCATCTTTAGGATGGACAAATATAGCAACGCACGCGGGGGTCATCTCTGGCATTGTGGTTGCGATAGTTATTGATTTCTTGTCTTCAACATCAAACTTGATGTGGTGAAGATGGCCAGACATCTCTTTGTAACCTAATTCTGCTTTTGCAATTACAGTGCCACAGTGAGTACACCAATGAGTAGGGTGCTCCTTGCGGTAAACCCGATCATTCTTGAAGAACTCTAAAAGGGAGTATTGGACTCGCGCTTTGTAATCCTCATCCATAGTACGGTAGGTGTAGTCCCAGTCTGCAGAATAACCTATAGCAGAGAATTGGTTCTTCATTTGCTCGATACACTTGTGAGTCCACTCAATGCATTTTTTCCTGAAGTTCTCACGGTCGTCTTTGTTAATTTTATATTCCTGTTCCACGCGCAATTCAGTTGGAAGTCCATGGCAGTCAAACCCCTGAAGCAAAAGAACATTGTGACCATTCATCCGTTTGTAACGTGAAACAAAATCAATCCATGAATGGTTTAGGATATGGCCCATGTGGAGTGTTCCTGAAGTGAAAGGGGGTGGGGTGTCCTGGATGTGGATTGGTCGTTTAGTGTCTTTCTTGTCAAAAGCATAGGTTTTATTCACTTTCCAGTACTTCTGCCATTTTTCTTCTATTTCTTTGTGATTGTACTTGCCTAATTTTGACATGGCGTCTCCGGAAAGTAGACTTTCTATCACAGAGAAGGTCTTTAAAGATTTCGAACGACCCTTTTCTTCTCGCTTTGCTTATCAAAAAGCATGCCCGGAAACTTATTTCAGGGGTCTGAAATAATAGAGAAAATTATGTCACGCATCCTATTCTTGGGGTCAGGTGGAGGAAGATGGAGCACAATCTTCCAGGCTCGCGCTACCGGAGGGTTTAGAATAGAACTCAGCGAGGATAAAGTTCATGTTGACCCAGGACCTGGAGCAATTGTTAAGTGTACAGAATTCAAAACAAACCCTCGTTCAACAAATGCGGTGATAGTCACGCATTGTCACCTTGACCACTTTAATGATGCTCGCGTTATGGTCGAGGCCATGTCTATGAGCAGGAAAAGAGGAATCTTTGCTGGGAGCAAGAGTGTTATTGAAGGATATGATAATTTCTCGCCAGTACTAGATAAGTACCACACTACGCTTCCAAACAAAGTTGTGAAGCTTGAACCAGGGACTGAATTAAAACTTAACAATTGCAAAGTCAGGGCCACTACTGCAAAACATGCGGACCCAACAACAGTTGGTCTACAATTTGACACAGAATATGGTAAGATTTCGCATATTACTGATACTGAGTATTTTAGCGGACTTGCAAAAGAGCATAGTGGATGCAGGATTGCAATTATCAATCTTATGCGTCCTGGCTCAGACCGGATTCCATACCATCTTTGTACAGAGGATGCGATTCAACTTGTCAAAGAATTGAATCCGGAGATAGCTCTCTTCCAACACTTCGGGTTGAAACTTCTAAGGGCGGGTCCAGAATCAGAAGTGAAAAAGATTGCTGAAGAAACAGGAATTGAATGTGTTGCAGTCACAGATGGGTATGAATATGAATTGGCCCACGGAACACAAAAATCATTGAGCGACTTTGAGAAGTGAACGTTTCATTGGGTTTAGTTCTGTTGAAGTGAACCCAACCAACGGCCGAAGTATTAGTATATCGTCGTCATAGACGCCAAGTTTATCGCCTGTTACGATTGCCTTTGCCTTCTCGCGCTTCACAAGCTGTTTTGCTTTTTGGATATTGGCGTTTATATCTTTGTAGACCTTCATTCGTGGAGCATATTGCTCTACGGGTGTGACATCTATGTTTTTTGTAAGGATAATTGGTTTGCAGCCGCGTTTCATAAGCATCCAGCATGCTAAAAGGTCGCGTTTGTTTTTTATGAGGGCAAGCACTTTGCCGCCACTGCCTACCGGGAGGCCGCCAGGACCTGGAAGTTTTTCTGAAAAGACATATGCAGAGGTCTTGCGGACTTCAACAAAAATAGTTTTATCTGGAGCACTCAAATCTACTTTGGCTTTTGTCTGCTTTGCAACAATTGAACCGAGATGTGCTTCGAGTTCCTGACCTTTTAATGGGAACTGTTTCCATGCACGATTAACGCGGATGGCAAATGTTTCAGTGGATTTTATCTTTGTCTTCATTACGTGTTTTTCAATCTCTTTGAGTGTTGGTTCACACTTTTTTGCTTCAGAGTATGAAACAATCCCAAAAGTTGTACTAAGACAATTAGCCTTGCCTTCGACAAAGATGCGGCCTCGTTCGCGCGTGACTTTGGCTTTTGGGGATTTGTCTTTTATGTTGTTTACCAAGCATCTCTCAAAGAAACTACGTGCGCGTTCGTTCTTTAGTGCCAACTCACCATAACGTATCAAGTAGAGCATATCAACCTTTCAGTTTCTTCATGAAGAATATTGCAATGATTGCGATTAAGGGAAGTAAGGGAAGAAGAAGTGCAAGAGTTCCAGTATTTCTGAAGAAGTATCCTGTCGGGTCGAACTCTTCCTCTATTTCCAGCTTCGGGAGGTCTACTTTTTTGGATGTAAGAAGTAAGCCAGATTGGTTCAAGTACCCTTCCTTTTCTACTGCATATTGGTACTGGCCTCTTAGGAGCGTGAAAGAGCATTTGCCTTTGAAATCTGTAGTGCAAGTGCTGTTCGCGACCTTCACCAGTGCATCTTGTAAACGAGTATTATTAGAGTAGACCTCGATGACAATGTCGACTTCGTCTGGCGCACAGCCATACTTGTCCGCTCGTGGGTGCGATGGGTCGCATATATCTTCTAAACAAGGACAATCATTGAGGCAAGTCTCGCCGAAGTCAAGGTGGCAGATGTCGTCGCCGAGGCATTCTTCCTTTTTACAGTCACTCGGACAGACGGCACA
>CAZHTU010000086.1:0-3803 GCA_964535815.1 Candidatus Undinarchaeota archaeon | reverse complement strand
GCAAAGTTGCCCAAAATTGTTAAACACAGTAATGCTACCAGGGGTAGCGCATATTTCATACCTCTCATTATTAATTCCTCCAATACCTCTCTATTTGATAGCCTAACCTATCGCATTGATTTTAGGCTGGAAACTTTATATACCTTACGATATCCTGCCAAAAAAAAATCCTCTCAGGATATACGTATCTCGGTCGACTTTCCGTTCCTGACTGAGTAGGTCGTGAGCTTGGAGGCGGTTCCTGTCAAGGTGATTCTGCTCGTGACCTCCTCAAACTCGAATTTGCCCTTGAAATTGACAATATCAAGTGAATTTCCATTCTGGAGGTCAAAGGTTGCAAGTGGGTCATTGAGTTGAACTACTCCTGCAGTGAGCTTTAGAATTAAGTGGTCTATTTCTGCATCAGAGACTGTGAGTGTTGATACTGAAAGTTTAGGTGTCTGAAGGAGAATAGGTTCATCGGCATCAAAGGTAAGTGCGTCTAAGAGTAGACTCTTTGCGCTCCCAAAGAGCTCGATTGTCGCCTCAGAGCGGAGTAGGAAAGAGATAGGCCCGTCAAATTCCTTGATGTCGAGTGTGTGCTCACCCTCTATAGAAAGGCGCTGTTCACCTATCTTGAGTGGGGATTCTGAGCTCTCGTAATCGAAGGAAAGGTCATGCAGTGTGGCAGGGATGTTGATTTGTAGATTAGACGTATTATAATAGAGATTAGCTGTGAAGTATATTTCGCGTTCTTCAGGTTCTTCTGGAATCATGGACTGGTTGGTCTCGGGTTCAAATAGTTCTTCAGACTCTGAGGAAGGTATGCTGATGCTGCCTTCAGGTGAGTACTTGCTCAGTAGGGTCGCGCCTACCACAAGCACCAATACTAGAGCGAAGAATAGCACGGCCTCTTTGAGTATCTTCATGTTCTATAGAGAAGTGCCAGTTACTTAAAAAGATATCTGCGCAACACATTTAATTTCATGTCCACTAATTGGGCCTATGTTAGATCCAAGAAAGATGAAACAATTAATGAAGCAGATGGACATGGAAGAGATGGATGCCTCTGAAGTGGTTATCAAGACTTCTAAGGGGAATATAGTCATCTCAAGTCCCAAGGTCACTAAGATGAATATGATGGGCCAAGAGAGCTATCAGGTCATTGGCCATGGACAGGTCGAGGAAGCGACTCCAGAAGTGAGCGAAGATGACCTTGAGATGGTCCAGGAACAGGCAGGAGTCAGTGCTGAAGAAGCCAGGGAAGCACTTGAAAGCGCGGGCGGAGATATTGCAGCTGCTATCTTGACACTGAAAAAGTAATTATTCTGTCAAGTAGGCGAGCAGTCTTCCAAACGCAGGTCGTGTTATAGTTACACCGAAGAGTACACCGAGGAATGTCATTATCGCGAAGCCTTTTACCATTCCGACGCCCAAAGTCATGAGTGGGAACATTGTTGCCATCGTGGTTGCGGCCGCAGGGATGATTATTGCAAAGGCACGCTTTAAGTTCATGAAAGAGGAAGCGCCTTTGCCTTTGCCTGCGAAAAGCTCATCTGTGATGATTATCTGGTGGTCTACTCCAGTACCTACCACTGCAATGATACCTGCTATACTTGGAAGGTCAAGGTCTTGCTGTAAAAGGGCTGCAGCTCCAAGTAGTAAGAGAACCTCCGACGCTCCTGTGAACATAATTGCAGCTGAGATGCGCGGGTTCTTGTACCTGAAGAGAACCACTAAAGCAACTGCGAACAGACCAACAATGCCTGCGAATATTGCAGAGCGGATAAAGTCATTTCCAAGAGTTGGGTCGACAAAGTCTCGACTAATTACTTCAATGCCTTCTATGCCTGCTGGAAGAGTTCCAGAGCGCATGACTGCTTCTATTGCTTTAGCAGCATCTGGGTGTCCCACAGAGACAACCATGTCCTGTTCCAAGACACCAGACATCCAATTATCATGGAGGCTTGGCGCGGCCGGAGCAGAGAACTTGAGCTCGTCATCAAGGAACATTTCGATGAGCGGACGGCACACATTGGTTTCTGAACAAGTGTACGCTTGAGGACAATCTGCTGTAGCTATACAGGAAGTCTCGTTGGCCAACGCTCCACGAGTATAGGCGTCTGCTAAATCTTGGGCCGCGTCGCGCTTGATAGTGAAAGGTACTCCGAATCCTCCAGACCTCATTGGACTTGAGGCTTCGACTGCCGCAATTTCTGATCCTGTAAATATTGTTTCATTGACTATCTTTAGTTCGAATACTCCGACGTTTTTGATGACGTCGAGTACGCGTCCGCTTCCTGCACCTGCCATCTCAACCTGGATGTACCAATTCTTTTCTAGGTCCTGAACTGTGCGAAGCTTGACTTCTCGTAATCCATAGGTGTTCATTCGTGCGGATAGAACTTCTTTTGTTGCTTCAGTTACATTCTGAAGACCGACATCTGGAGCAATTGGTTGTACTAACGCACGTGTCCCGCCCTGAAGGTCCAGTCCCAAGCGGATGTTGCTTGACGGGGCCTGCTGGACCTCGATGCCGAGAGGTTTCTCAGTCTCCTCTTCCTTAACCACGACCGTAAACGCTCTTCCGTCGGCAACCACCTGAGCAAAGGAACCCGGAATGGCTGCGGATGCCTCTCTATATAGTATAGACTCATCAGTCACTGTGACGCCGTTTATGGATTCAATCTCCATTCCAGGCTCTAACCCGCTGAAACTGGAAGATGAATTGAACTCAAGGCGTGAGATGACCAAGCCGGGAGGGCCAAATCGCGGACCGATTGCAGCGTATGAGATTACTATAGCTGCCAAGAGTAGGAGTATTCGCCAGTCTTTGAGTGTCTTATTCATCGCCGCTCACCCACAATACTACATTGACATTCATTGTCCATGTGTAAACCATATCTGCGGCCAGTCCGAAGAGAAGAACTCCCGAGATCACTTTGAGTTCTGGGGCTTGTGCGAAGATGTAGAGTGCCGCCAGTGCGACCATTGTCGTAATGGTCATGGTTATACCTGTTCTAAAAGCTTCATTAACGCGCTCGATTGTAGTTCCTCCCCGTTCTTTCAAGGCACGTGAACACAATAGAATATTACTGTCAACACCATAACCCAAAAGCATCAGTAGAGCTGCAATCGAAGCAAGAGAGAGCTTTATTCCAAGGAGCTCCATTATTGCCACTGCAGTTATCATGTCCAATGCTACATTTGCGAGGATTGTTGCGAAGAGGACTGGTTTCCTGAACGTGAGTACTATGATAAGGGACATGAATAGACATGCCAATGCAATCGCTTTCTTGGCCTGGCGCCAGAAGGTCGCGGCCAATGCACTTCCGAAATTAGTAATTGAACGATTCTCATCGGTTATCTCTATACCTAGATAGTCTGAGACTTCCTGCTCAAGTTGTTCGTCGTCTGAAACCCCAGCTTCGATGATTAGCCCTATTTGTTCACCTGTTGTAGTACTAGTCGTAGTTCTGACGCGGATATCTTCGGTCTGAAGTGAGGATTTAAGGCGGGATTCTAACCCATTGATATCAAAAGTCTTGCCATACTCTATGGTGAGCTGCATGCCTCCCTTGAGGTCAATATCGCGCGTGAGGATAGTTCCAGAAGAGAGATAAGCACTGCCTAGAATAATTATCGAAAGGAGTGCCAGTAGAACTGGAACAAACATAACTTTCCTGAAATCCTCTCTACTTACTTCCATAACACCAACCTGCTATTCTGATATAGACTGACTTTTAGTATTTATTGGTTGGAAACGGATAAAAACGTACCGTGCAATATTCCGCGTACAATGGCTATTAAGAAAGGAGACCTGG
>CAZHTU010000085.1:0-3900 GCA_964535815.1 Candidatus Undinarchaeota archaeon | reverse complement strand
GAGATTTAGCAGAATCCAAAAAGTCAGGAATGACTTTACCTTTAGCATTAGAGAGACTCACAACTTCAGATTATGGTGTCTTAAGCGAGGAAGTGGAATTGATGGCCAACCAGGTATCCTGGGGTGTGCCTTTTGAGGAAGTTCTCTCAAGGTTTAGTGGGAGGGTAGATAGTAATTTCATTGGTCGCGCAGTCACTATCATCAATGAGGCCAACCGTTCGGGCGGAGAGATTGCCGACGTGCTCGCTTCAGTGGCTCACGATGCCAAGATGATAAAAGAGAGTGAAGAAGCGCGAGCGGCTAGTATGAGTCAGTATGTCGCAACAGTGTATGTCATCTTCTACATCTTCCTTGGGATACTTGTAGCAATGAATCAGATTATGGGTCCGCTCTCGAATATTCCGCAGGCTGCGGCCTTTGGAATCGATATAGGCTCTGCTACCAGCCTCTTATCATTCAAGATTCTGTTCTTCCACATGGCCTTGATACAGGGATTAATGACTGGATTCTTGGCCGGCGAGATAGGGAGTGGTTCAATCATCAGCGGAACCAAGCACAGTGCGATATTCATCTTATCTGCGATTGTATTATTTGCGGTTGTTGTCTATACAGATAGGCTAGAATGTTTATTTGCGCTCGATATTAGAATGTTGGAAGCGATGGGTTGTGGTTAATTTGAAAGGACAAGTAAACGTCGGGTTCATTGTCTCGCTCGTCATCTTCCTATCACTCACGTACTACGTGGTCATTGTTTTATCAAACATCATGCTTCCGCATTTCATTCAATTGACTCAAAAAGAACAGGAGAGTGAAGCGTACATGATTAGTGAATTGTTAATCAGTCAACCAGGAGAATGGCAAGTAGGACAACAAACAGGAACTAATTGGGAAAACAATTTGGAAAATGCAACACGGTTAGGGCTTGTGGATGAATACCATGTGCTTGAGATAGATAAGATTGAAGGACTTAAGGCATTAAGCCGCGAAGAACTAGGGGACCTTCTCGGAGAGAGAATGTACAAGATTTGCATCGGATATGGAGAAACTGATTGCGATGTGGCAGAGGTGAACTCATGAGGTGGCTTCTGATACTTTTGCTGATTGGGACTGTGTTCGCAGCCAATCCCACGATTACCAAGTTTGCAATAGCTCCAAACGAATCAGCTAAACAAATGGGTGTTGAATTTCAACCAGTGACCCTGTCGGTTAATTTCACAGACGCAGATGATCCAGTATCTACAGCACTGAATGTTAGCTGGGCGATCAGAAAGGAAGGGACGGTTTATGGCATATACAACACGACTGCAACTAAAGTGACGACAAACGATTTTATGTCTAATTATTCACTCACGCCCGGACCGAGTTGGCCATTAGGTTGGTATGAAGTGAGTATTCGCGTGTCTAATGATACAGATGTCGGAACAAGTGCGTATGCCAATCGGCTGAAACTGAATGGAACATCATCGACGACACTAAGACCATTGTTCGAAGGACGGAGCGCAACCAGATATGTACTGCTCAGGAATGGAACGCGGATGGAGAGAGTGAGGTTAGAGGTGACTGTATGGTGAAGGCATGGCTTAGGATAATTGAGGTCGTACTTGCAGCGACTATATTTTTAGCTTTCCTGAGTTACGTTACGTCAGTTACTGCACCGAAGACCAATGTCTACGAAAAGACAATTGGACTCAAAACCGCGGCAGAGGATGTGCTTGTATTACTTGACAATTTACCAGATGGAAATAGTACGTTTCTGCGCGTACAGCTCGCAAATGGAAATTATTCTGGAATAGTGAGCGAGACTGACTCTTTATTGCCTGAAACATTCAGGTTTAGGTATAGAATAGGAGATTACGAAAGCAGAGGTCCACCTGTGCAGAAAGAAGTCGTTGGACAACAATATTTTGTTACAGTCAACAATGGAACCGTGGCGACACCGACCGCAGTTAAACTATGGGTGTGGTACAGAACATGAAAGGACAATTCTACTTCCTTAGTATCGTACTTTATGCTACAGTGGTTGGAGCAATAGCCTTTGTTCTGTTGCAGCCTCAGCCACCTCTTCTAAAACCACTCGGAGAAGGAGTAGGATTCAATATCTATAATCTGGAAGAGGAAATAGAAAATACACTAGAGGTGGGAATGGCGCTCGGGTCCGGAGCGGATGACTTTTCACTGATTGAGGAAATTGTTAGGAACTATACGATAGTCACGAGGGATGAGTCTCTCAAAATGGGGCTTTCTGTAGCCTGGACCCACAATGTTACAGGGTCTGTGAGTAATGCGACGATGAATTATACGCTCGTCGTAACCGGAGATAAATTCAAGTTCTCTGACAGGTTTACTGTCAACAAAGCATTATTGCTTTTGGTTGATTCGTGGTATTCAGAGAACTACACGCACGTGAACATGAGTGTGCACAATGAGAGCGGACGAGTTACCGGACTTTCAACAAGTGCCTTCGGCGTCTTGACAGATGGAAATCAAATAAGTGTGCAGGAGATAGGTGACGGCTACTATGGAAACAGGTCGGAAATCCTATCAATCGGCGTGCATACAGTAAGTGCAAACGTTACTGGACTGCGGAGCATCGTGGCCAGAGAAACAGACACTTTCACAGTATCTTAAGATGTTAGAAATCGAATTGGCAGGACTGAAACTCAGAAACCCCACTATTCTCGCGTCAGGAATATTAGGGAGCACAGGTGCTAGCCTGCAAAGAGTTTATGATTGTGGAGCAGGGATGGTTACTTGTAAGTCAATAGGGCTTGATGTGAGAAAAGGTAATCCAAGTCCAGTATTTGCAGAGGTCAAAAATGGGTTCGTGAATGCACTTGGCCTTCCATGTGCTGGACCTAAAGAAATGCATGAGGAGTTGGAGAAGGTTACTGCACCCTTGATTGTCAGTATTCATGGGAAAACAGAGGAGGAGTTTACTTCTCTTGCTGAGAAATTTGAGGACATAGGGAGTGCATTAGAACTGAATGTTTCCTGTCCAAATGTCAAAGGAAAAATAATCGGGACAGATCTAGAAGAAGTAGCTGGTGTGACAAAAGCTGTTAAAAAGGTCGCTAAAAAACCCGTGTTTGTAAAGCTTACTCCTGCAGTCAGTAATATTTCAGAAATTGCAAGAGCTGTTGAGAAGGCAGGAGCAGATGGAATTGTGGCAATCAATACTATGCCTGCTATGGTTATAGATACAAATGTGCGAAGGCCAGTCTTAAGTTTCAAAAAGGGCGGGCTCTCTGGCAGTGGGCTACACCCGATTGCTGTGAGGTGCGTGTACGAGATATTCGAAGCAGTAAAAGTTCCGATTATTGGAACAGGTGGAGTCGAAAGTGCGGAGGCTGCGATTGAACTTATGCTCGCTGGCGCTACTGCAGTAGGGATAGGCAGCGGAGCGCGCGACCTTGGTGTCTTTGAGCGAGTGAGTACTGGGATTGAGAAGTACCTTAAGGAGAATGGTATGAAAATCCAGGATGTTGTAGGGGCAGCGCATGGGTAAGACGTACAAAATCAAGAAGATTGTTGAGGAAGCGAAGGATACTAAGACTTTTTTCTTCGACTGCCCTGCACTCAAGGAAGCTAACGCCGGACAATTTGTTATGGTATGGGTCCCAGGTGAGGAAGAAAAGCCAATAAGCGTATCCTATGCTGATGGAATAACTGTAAAGGGCGTTGGGCCGACGAGCCGGGCGCTTTTAGAAAAAGCAGAGGGAGACTGGATAGGCATCCGCGGACCCTACGGGAGAGGCTTTGAAGTGATTGGAGATAGTCCGGTATTGGTAAGTGGAGGATGTGGAATTGCACCAATGGCTTATCTAACAGAACAAGTGAAAAAAGAGTATACTATTGTGATGGGTGCAAAAAGCGCCGACGAACTTATATTCGAAGAGCGCT
>CAZHTU010000084.1:0-3910 GCA_964535815.1 Candidatus Undinarchaeota archaeon | reverse complement strand
GTACAACAAACAAATACTGACCCACAAAAACCTGAAAACCAATATTGATGGCCTGTATGTGGCTGGAGACGGAGCCGGTCTGACGCGCGGAATCGTAACTTCCGCAGCGACGGGAATAATCGCCGCCCGAGCCATCCGTAAGTAAACTATATATTCATGTTCAGTATTAATCCTACCATGGTGAGCCAATCTTCATCCAGTTCCTGAAGATTTGTACAGGCTTGCCACTCCTTTTGTGATTCAACGGGGTGAGAGAGTTGACTATAAGTCCGGCCAAGGGAAAGAAGCTGTTGGCAGTTACCACACTTGGTACTGACAAGCCTGGATTGCTTTCAGAACTCACTGCAATCCTTGCCCGCGACGATGTCAACATAGTCGACATCCACCTTAACGTCCTTCACGGACTTCATACCATGTTCCTACTTGCAGAGGTGCCAGAAGGCAAATGGCAAAAAACCAAACAAAAACTCAAGATAAAGGCTAAGAAACTCGGCCTTGAGATGAACCTTGAACACGCCCAGCCCCATATGCACATCCCTGAAAATCTTTTTGTGGTCACAGTCATGGCCCAGGACCGTCCAGGAATTATCCATTCAATCGTCCGCGAGCTTGCGAAAATCAGCGTCAATATTGAAAGAACAAAGATGATTGCCCGAGGTGAATTCTGCGTCCTTAAACTTGTGATTGATGTAGATGACCAACCTCTTGCTAAAGTGAAATCCAGGATAAAGAAGGCGTGTGAAAAACTAGGTGCGGACGCTGTCATCCAACAGGAAGACATATTCCGTCGAAGAAAAAGACTTGCAGTTTTTGATTTCGATACTACACTCATCAACGCAGAGATAATCAATGAAATGGCAGTGGCCGCAGGAGTTATAGACAAGGTCGGCGAAATTACAGAGTCCGGCATGCGCGGAGATATTGAATTTGCAGATGGGCTCAAAACCCGTGTTTCACTTCTCAAAGGCCTGACCACAAAAGATTTAGACAAAGTCGCAGGCTCGATTGAACTCAACCCAGGGGCTAAAGATTTGATTCTCACACTCAAAGAAATGGGCTACACTCTCTGTCTTTTGACTGGCAGTTTCACCTATTTTACTGACAAGATTCGCGAACAACTCGGTTTTGACTATGTTTTCGCAAATGAGCTAGATATCAAAGATGGAAAATTGACTGGCAAGCTCAAAGGCCCAATCGTCGACCGCGAGTACAAAGCATCAATGATGAAATGGGTCGCCAAACAGGAAGGCATTAGGAAGGAAGAGATAGTTGCGATTGGAGACGGGTCCAATGACATCGGTATGATTCAAAATGCAGGCCTTGGCATAGCATTCAAGGGGAAGGAAAAACTAAAAAGCGTGGCTGATGGTACAATCTCTGGACTTGGAGGTCTTTTGTACTGTCTGGGCATGACAGACAAGGACATTGGGAGGATAAAGAAATGGAATTCGAACTGACTGGGAAACTACAACTGACAGGGAAGGTTGACAAGAAAACACTTACTCCACTGATAGAGGGAGCGAACAAAACAATTATGGTCAAAGGTGCGAGCACAGGCAAGGGTTCAAAAGTAGTATCTTTTGACACAAAGGGCAAGTCCCTCAATGTAACAATCAAGTCCGACCGATATGTTCGAGCCCACGATGGTTTTCTCAGGCTTCGGAAATTCCTCGCTGAGAATCTAGGAAAAGAACACCACATTGGCGTCCGCAAGCTAGCAATCGATGAATACAAAATTAAATTTGACGTTGAGTCCACTCCCGACTCAAAAATCTCCATTCCACTAGCCACAGATGTCACAATCAAGAATAAGAAATGCACATTAACTCTCAAAGACATTGGTGAAGATTTCCTCCAGAAGAACTACATAGACCGCATGATTCCTCTCATCAAGGAAAAAACAGTCAAAGAATATGGAGGCAAAGCCGAACACTGGGAACTTTTGTGGGCGTCCAAGAAAAAGAAACACGCCTGGGACAAGGATCCAACAAGTGAAATGGAAAAACTCGGTTGGCTCAAGCGCACAAAGTCCCGCGGCCAGTGGATTCACGGTCCGCAGATAACCAAACTCTTCAGGACGATGCAAATAATCGTCCAAAAAGAACTCATTGAGAAACTCGCGTTCGACGAGATGATTTTCCCAAAGATGGTCACCTGGGATGTCTGGGCCAAATCAGGCCATGCCAAGAGCCTGTACCCTGAGATGTACTATGTCTGCACCCCACAAAAGCGCGACCCAGAACTCTACGAAGGAATCTCAGACCATTTCAAAGTTACAGGAGAAGTTCCAGCTGAGGAGCTAAAAGAACTCATCTCCGCTCCTATTGGTGGAGTAACTTACGCCCAATGTCCGCCATTTTGGCCGTTTTTGGACGGCAAGACACTAGCAGATGACACACTCCCAGTCAAGGTCTTCGACATGTCTGGAACTTCAATGAGGTACGAATCCGGCGGGACACATGGTATTGAGCGCGTGGAAGAGTTCCATCGTATTGAAGTCCTATGGTTAGGAACCTCAAAGCAGGTAACAGAAATCCGCGACGAACTAGTCAAGTGCTACAAGCACATTTTCAATGAAATTCTAGAACTCGAATGGAGGATGGCATGGGTCACTCCCTGGTTCCTTGCCCAGACTGGTGTTAATGAACTTGCAGACACAAAACACAATGTCGGAACAATCGACTTTGAAGCTTACCTGCCATATAGAGGAACGCGCGAAGATTCTGAATGGCTTGAGTTCCAGAACTGCTCAAACAATGGACCAAAATATCCAGCAGCATTCAATGTCAAGTCTCAGAGTGATCCTGAGCTCTACTCTGGATGCACAGGAATCGGGCTCGAACGATGGGTTGCCTCTTTCACAGCTCAACACGGCATTGACCCGAAGAAATGGCCTAAAGGTTTCTTAAAATACTTCAAGAAGATGCCAAAGGAGATTAAGTGTCTCTGATGCCTGAGAATTATCCGCTCTTAATGATACCAGGCCCGACCCAAGTCCCTCCTTCAAGTCTTAAAGTGATGGACCAGCAGATGTTCAATCATAGAAGTCCAAGGTTCAGTGAACTCTTTGAACGCGTGACTGAAAAAATCAAGAAAGTAGTCGATACAAAACAAAAACTCTTTATTCTCCCGTCTTCAGGGACTGGAGCAATGGAAGCTTCTTTCTCAAATGTTGTCAATCCTGGTGATAAAGTCCTATCCATAAGCATCGGCATCTTTGGAGACAGATACCGAAAAATCGCAAAAGCATTCGGCGGTAAAGTAATTCCAATGGATATTGAATGGGGGCACATGGCCCATGCTTCAGATGTCAAGGCGATGGTCAAGAAACACAAGCCTGACGCAGTAGTAATGACACATAATGAAACTTCGACTGGCGTTACTAATCCTATTGAGGAAATTGCTGAAGTTGTCCGCGATGAATCTCTTTTACTCGTAGACGGTGTCAGTTCAATTGGTGCAATTGACTACCATCACGACAAGTGGGGCATTGACACTTTAGCAACTGGCTCCCAAAAAGCCCTCATGGCCCCACCCGGAGCTGGAATTGTGGCCTTAAGCAAGCGCGCATGGGAACATGCTCAAGACTGCAAGAACTCCAATCACTATTTCGATCTCTGCCTCTACGACAAGTATTACGAGAGCAAGAAACAAACACCAACAACCCCACCAATCCCACAGATACTCGCACTCGACAAGTCGCTTGACATGATACTTGACAAAGGCCCCAAAGCATGCTGTAATAGACATGCAGTTTTCGCTGAGGCCACACGCGCCAGCATAACTGCAATGGGCCTCAAACCCTTCGCTAAGGAAGGATTTTCCCAGACCGTGACCTCAATCTGCTCACCAGTGGATTCAAACAAAGTAATCGCTGACTTGCGCGACATGTACAATGTTGAAGTCGCAG
>CAZHTU010000083.1:1539-3945 GCA_964535815.1 Candidatus Undinarchaeota archaeon | reverse complement strand
TCGACTTCTTCAAGCCAATCTAGAATTTCATCCTTGCGCACAGGTACGGTTCCAATCTTGCCAACCACAACTCCAGCAGCTACATTAGCCAATCTTGCTGAATCCTTGTACTTTGCTCCTGAGGCCAGTGCTAATGCCAAGACACTTATGACTGTATCTCCAGCACCTGTCACATCGAAGACATCTCTTGCCAGAGTAGGGATATGTGTTTCTGCGTCGTTCTCAAAGAGACTCATGCCATCCGCGCCTCTTGTGATAAGAATCGCCTCACTTCCTTCTTCCTTGAGAAGCGTGCGGCCTGCGCGCAGTAAGGAGACATCATCAATAATCTTTACTCGTGACGCGATTTCCGCTTCTTTTTCATTTGGAACAATTATTGTTGCTCCAGCATAATCCAAAAAGTTCTCACGTTTTGGGTCGACGAGCACTTTCTTTCCTTCTCTTTTTGCAGTCTCGAACACTGTCTCAATCACAGGAATCGATACCACGCCCTTTGCGTAATCTGAAATGACAATGACATCTACTTTAGGCACGAGCAAAGCAATTCTCTCTGAAAGTGTTTCTTTTTCCTTTCCATCAACATCATGTGTGTCTTCTTTGTCTACTCGCATCATTTGCTGTGATTGTCCTATGATTCGAATCTTTTGCGTCGTCCTACGCTTTTTTTCGATTACGACTGCACTTGTATTTATCCCTTCCTTCTTGATTAATGACATGAGAGTTTTGCCTTTTTCATCGTCTCCTACTAAACCTGCGAGATAAACTTCTCCTTCAAGCATCTTGATATTGTGCGCAACATTTGCAGCACCACCCATCGTCTTGAACTCAGACTTGATGTCCACTATCGGGACAGGTGCTTCAGGCGAGACGCGCGTTACCTCACCATTGAGGAAAATATCAAGCATAAGGTCGCCTACGACAAGTATTTTCTTACCCTTGAATTTGTTTACAAGATTCTTAAGACTCATTTTTCTCCGTCAAGTATTCGAGCAGTAAAGGTAAAGTAGACTCATGTCTGCCCTCTATTGCGTACCCTTTAGCTCCAGGCCTTTTAAGTACATTTTGTGTGCATCTGTAGTGTTGAATCATATCGAAGTTTGCAGCTGTAAAAGTCTCTACTTTATTTCCAAGATTCCGGGCCACAGAAAGACATTTCAGAAAAACCTCAGGCATTATGACTGCTGAGCCTATATTCAGGAATACTCCTCCTTCTAAATCTGCAACAACCGAAGAAAGCAAGCGGAAATCCTTGAAGCTTGCATTCCCTGTCTTAGCTCCGTCCATGGATGCATGCATATGTATGATGTCGGTTCCGATAGCAACATGTACTGTTGCAGGAATATCAAATTCAAACGCATTCGCGAGGATGCTGTATTCTTTTTTAGGTAGCTCGTTTGAGATTCTTTCTCCTAATTTCCTTCCAAAACTCTCTCCAATTGCTCCATTAATGAAATCTGCAGTCTCTTGTGCCATCCCAAACTTGCCATCAACAAGACCTGTACTGACATCTTCTGAAGTTTCACCAATCATTGCAATTTCAGTATCATGTATAGCACCAGCACCATTCATTGCCACTGCAGTGACAAATCCCTTCTTCATCAATTCAATAACAATCGGGCTCATCCCGACCTTGATGACATGCGCACCCATAGCCAGGATAACCGGTCTTCCTTCATTCTTAGCTTTGAGTATAGCCTCTGCGAGTTCCTTGAGCTTGGCTTTCTCTGATTCAGGCAATTCTGGCCCTTTTTTGCCAAAATCTTTAATCGTCACAAGATTAGCTCTTTCTTTGATAGGATACGTCTTCACTTCATTTAGATTAATCGGATTGTACTTCATTTTTCTAACTCCTCAACTATCAGTTTGATTGCAGCACTTAAATCTTCCTCGACATAGTCTGCTTCTACCTCATCACGGTCTTCTTTTCCATATCCTGTAAGTACTAAGATTGTGGTGCATCCAGCGGCCCTGCCTGCTCTAATATCACTTTTTGTGTCCCCGACCATATAAGAACACTTCAAATCAATGCCAAGCTCTTTTGCTGCCTCCAATAACATTCCAGGTTTAGGTTTCCTGCACTCGCACGAACCTGTGAAGTCAGGATGATGCGGGCAGTAATAGAATTTGTCAATCTTAGCTCCTTGCGCCTCCAAAAGCTCTACAATCTTATTATTGATTTTCTGCAATGCGTTCTCAGTTAGCATCCCCCTGGCAACAGCAGATTGATTGGTTATCACAATGACCTTGAATCCTGCGCCATTCAACCTCTTAACGGCCTCTGCAACCCTTGGTAGTAGTATAATGTCCGTCGGGTCCGTGAGATAATTAACTTCCTGATTTATCACACCGTCCCTGTCTAAAAATACTGCTTTAACCATTACCAAAGAGCTCCTTTTCAACTAAGCC
>CAZHTU010000083.1:0-1497 GCA_964535815.1 Candidatus Undinarchaeota archaeon | reverse complement strand
GATGTGGACCTCTTGTATTCTTGGTGTGCTGTCTGACGGCACGATTAATCCTATATCGACAAGCGGTGCTAGTTTGCCTCCTTTGCAACCGAGCAATCCGATTGTTTTCATCCCTATCTTCTTGGCTGCTTTCACAGCTTCCAATAAATTCGTAGAATTTCCACTCGTAGAAATAACCAGTAAAATATCTCCTTTTTCCCCGAAAGCTTCGACCTGCTTCCTAAACACAGAGTCAAAACCGTAATCATTACCTAAAGCAGTCAAAGATGAAGTATTGCAATGCAATGCAATTGCTGGGAGTGCCTCCCGTTCGAGCATGAATTTTCCTACGAATTCAGCTGCAATGTGTTGCGCATCAGCAGCACTACCACCATTACCGCAAATCAGCAATTTTCCCTGAGCATTGTATGTGTCTAAAATAGCCTTGGCTGCTTTAGCAATGTCTGGCGTAAGCTTGAGCGAAGCGTCTTTCGCCTCGATACTCTCCTTTATCTTGACTTTGATCTCTTCTTCCATGGCGATACTTACCACCCAAAGGATTTAAGTAATTACCCTGACGGCAAAAGATTTAAAAGGTGCGACAAAATGGTGCATGGAATGATTATCAGAAGCCGTGCACCTGTTCGATTAAGTTTTGGTGGTGGTGGGACCGATGTGAGTCCATACTTCGAGGAGAAGGGTGGTTGTATCGTTAGTACGACTATCAATAAATATGCCTGGGGCACACTCCAAGTGCGGAAGGATAAGCGCGTTGTTCTCAACTCCGCAGACATGGGCGTTATGAAAGAATTTGACAAGCGTGAGAGTATAGAGTACGGTGACAAGCTTGACCTCATGAAAGCCGCAGTCAAGGTCATGGGCCCTGACAAGGGCATGAATATCTTTTTGCGTGGAGATTTCCCAACCCAATCAGGCCTTGGCGGGTCAGGGGCCTGTATGGTTTCGCTATTGGGCCTTTTCAATCATTTAAAGAAGGAGAAAAAGTTCAATGATTATGATTTAGCAGAGATGGCTTATCTTGCTGAAATTAATGAACTCAAGAACAAAACTGGCAAGCAGGACCAATATGCTGCAGTATTTGGAGGATTTAATTACATGTCTTTCTCGAAGGGATGTGTCCAAGTCAATCCTTTGAGAATTAAAAATGATCACATACTCGAACTTGAAAAGAATCTCATCTTAATCTATCTTGGCGAGCGCAAGATATCTGGCGGAGAAATCATCAGTAGCCAGACTAAATCCTTTAAACAGAAAGAAACTAAAACGACCGAAGCATTGGACAACATCAAGAAGTCTGCTCAATCGATGATGTACGCGCTGACTCGAGGGGATTTAAACCACTTTGGCGAACTTCTAGATAGGGCATGGCAGAACAAGAAACAATTAAGTCCGCACATTACCAACCCTCGGATTGACTCACTTTATTCAGCGGCGAGGAAGAGTGGTGCACTAGGTGGAAAAATAACCGGTGCAGGTGCAGGTGGGTTTATGGTACTC
>CAZHTU010000082.1:0-3990 GCA_964535815.1 Candidatus Undinarchaeota archaeon | reverse complement strand
GGAGACTGTTGCTATAGATGTGAGTGCAGTACCTGAAGCCCCAGGCGAAGCG
Source organism: Candidatus Undinarchaeota archaeon (assembly GCA_964535815.1). Lineage (GTDB taxonomy): Archaea > Undinarchaeota > CAZHTU01 > CAZHTU01 > CAZHTU01 > CAZHTU01. The sequence continues at coordinate 3,938 of CAZHTU010000082.1, read as the reverse complement.
CAAAACGAGGGCGAAACGGCGTTCAGAGTTTCTGAGATTGACACTAGTGGGTTCGAACCCTGTGTAGGTAATCTTGTAACCGAGTGTGAAGGAGCACTCTTAGGCACAGCTGACGGGCTTAAGAGGACCACAAACTATGGACCTAAGAACGTAATAATCGGACGCGCTTATTCGAAAGGAGTATGGAACTCTGATTCTGCGTTCGCTAAGTTCAATAGTCATTACGTCAATTCACATAAAACCGCTACATATATACAAGAATATTCGGAGACACTCGGACAGGATATCTACATGACCGGGTATCAAACTTCGCCTTATACTTGGACCCGAGAGTCGCGTGGTGTGATGTGGAGTACTGAAAAGGTGGATGCACATTGTTCTGCTTGGGGATTCACCTATGGAGACGGGACTCCGCCCACTGTCCAAAATCCTCTTACTGGATTTAACTCAGAGGTATCCGATCTTATGTCACTTACAAGAAATGTGTTAGGGCTCTGTGGCGGAAAAATAATCGAAGAGGGGTGGGAGTCTGCAGGGACGATTTGTTCCTGTCTCGATACTGCAAAATTGATGAACGCCTCTGAAGGAGCTAGTTATGCTGTTCCTGACCCAGGCAGCGCAGTACTAACGCCAGGAGACTTGGCCTGTGTTAAAGCGGGACTTATCATGCAGTCACCGATGCAGACGAGCACATTTACATTACCAGATAGGAGCATACAGAATGCTACCTTATACCTCGTTCCGAGTGTTGACCTCTCTATAAAACTTAGGGTAAACAATGAACTACTGACACCTAATTGGCTCGAACTCTTGGAAGGTAAGCCCAACAAATTTGATATGACTTCTGTCGCGATTCCAGGCACAATCGGGAATAAGCTTGAGCTGTGGATTGATCCAAAAGTGGGGGTCGGAAACTACACCATAGATTGGAACGTGCAGGTAGAATGAGCAAAATGATTTCAGTAATCCTTCCTGCCTACAATGAGGAGAAGACTATTGGGCAATGTTTGCAAGCTCTTAGAGAGAGCGATTTCACAGGTAAATGCGAGATTATTGTCGGGAACAACAACAGCACTGACAAGACTCGAAAGATTGCCCTAAAGCTCGCAGACAAAGTCGTTGACGTCAAGGAACAAGGTATCGCCCATGCGCGGAATGGGGCGATTCGCGCGTCGCGTGGGGACATAATTGCTTGTGTGGATTCAGATTGTATAGTGGATAAGGGATGGCTGAGTTCGATTGCTAAGGCTTTTGAGGACCCCAAACTTGTCGGGATGACTGGTCCTATTTACCCGCTCACAGATAGCATTAAGCACAAGCTCATGTTTCGAGCTATTTGGACTGGTCTCTCTCGACTTCTCTTGGCTCTGCGGATGCCAGCATTCCCAGGAAATAACTGTGCTTATAGGGGGAAACAAATGTTCGAGGTTGGGCTTTTTAATACTGAAGTGTGCCCTGGTGAGGATATAGAGCTCTCACAGCGCATGCGAAGGCTTGGAAGCTTTAGATTTGTCCCAGGAGCGACCGTGTATACTGCTCCTAGAAGGTATGAAGAAGACGGCTGGGTCAAAGAAATAATCAAGTGGTTCCATGTCGCTACCTTGTTACCAAGAACAAAAACCTGGAAGAAAGCCTACCGCGATATTCGCTGAAGTTTTACAAGACTAGTCCATACCGCGTGCAAGGTAGGAGAAATCGTTTATCCCCATTTTTTTGAGATTTTCGCGGGTCTTGGAGTTGAATAGTTTTTCCGCTCTTTTCTTCTTAATGCTCTTAAAGCGCCGGACTTTTGCAGACAAAAGCTCCAAAAAGTCGAGGAAATCAGTTGCAGGAACTGTTTCCATCTCCTTCTGCTCGCCGAGTGCGTACTCTACTAAAATCTCACCATTATTGCCATTCATGAGGCCGAGTTTTAATTTTCCGAGCTCGAATTCGCTTCCGTCCATCCTGAAAAAGGTAAAACTCAGGGAGTATAAAAACCTTACTTCACAGGGGTGGCAGGGGGTGGAACCCCCGCTAATCCAAGAATTTGACAAGCTTGGCCAGCTCTGTCGCCTCGATTGTGGCCAATATTTCATCATTGACCTTTACTCTACCTGCTTCTTCAGTGGTCAGGGTGACCAATTTGTCCTTTTTCTTCCTGAATACCCCACAACCAACAAATGAGTCAGGGAACTTGCGAATCCTGGAGAATCCGCCAACAGTCTTGTTCTCGAACTCTGAGCCTTTTTCCACCCGGAGGATTAAGACGACCATGTTTCCGACCCTCTCGAGGCGACGCAGGGTGGCTGGGTGAATGGCTTCCATCAGCTCATCGAACATGATTTCAGTGTACCCTGCAATTGCTGAAATCCCAGCGATATTGAAGGCGTCGGCATACTTTGGGTCGGTTATTCGGGTGACTATCTTAGGCACCTTGAACTTTTTGGCCAGCATGCACACAACAAGATTTTCAGAATCCTCTTCGAGCGTCGACACTAAGAGATTAGCCTTACTTATCCCTGCCTCTTCGAGGATGTCGACCTCTGTGGGATTGCCATTAATTGTAATACATCCGCTCTGGGCATATACAAAATCGCACTCTTCCTTCCGCTGGTCTATTACAACGACATCGTTCCGGCTCTTAATCAGATTCTGGGCGACTTTAATACCGACTGGAGTCGCACCGACGATAACCACATACATAGGTTGAAGGATGTTGGATTGCCTATATAAGGATTACTAGTACCAACTTAGCGGGGTAGCTTAGAGTCGAGCAAGCTCGACAACCCACCAGCAGAGCTGGAGGTAGGGGTGGCAACCCCTAGTCAGGTAATCCTCTCCAAACCCTTGGGTCAAGAAGCACCAGTAAAGGTAACAATTCTAATCTCCCAGCGAGCATGCCAAGGATATACGTGAGTTTGACACTTACTGGTAAGGCTATCACCTCCCCAACAGACATGTAGAACGGCCCGATGTTGCCGAGGGCAGAGAACATACCTGAGAGAACACTGAAGGCCGGACCGGCCATAAGCACAACGAACAGTCCACCAATAAAGAGCACAGCTGCGTACAGGACGAAGAGGCCTGAGACCTTGTCCACTTCCTTCTCATCTATTGCATGGCCGCCTATTACTACTGGTGTAACCGCAGCCGGAGGGAAGTAGATTCTCTTGATTAGTCTGGAGCCAGTCTTGAACAACATTCCAATCCTTAACATCTTGAATCCCCCACCTGTGGAGCCAGCACACCCGCCAGCGAACATCAGGAAGAGCAGTATCAGTTTAGAGAAGGCAGGTATTTGCGTGAATTCCATGGTCGCGAATCCTGTCGTGGTGCCGACAGCAACCACCTGGAAAAGAGCTTGCCTGAATGCTAACAAGAAAGGAAGTGCAAGCTTGGACATGAAGTCAAAAGTTACAAACGTGGTAGCAATGAGCAGGAGTGAAGTGTACAGTTTGAACTCGAAGTTCTTGAAGAGAGAGAAGATGTCCCCAAGGAATAGTGCGTACAAGAGGACAAAATTAGTCCCTGAGAGGAACATGAACAAAATTATGACCGACTGGACGCCGGGCGTGAACGCAGCAACAGACGCGTCGAATGAGGAAAACCCACCCGTGCTGATTGTCGTGAGTGAATGGATGAAGGCATTGAAGAATGAAAGGCCCATAATCTTGAGTATAGCTGTCTCCAATAGAGTTAGAAGGATGTAGATTTGCCACAATGTTCTAATGGTGTTGAACAAACCTGGAGTCGTACGTTTGGTGCTCACTTTTGTGGATTCAGCAGAGAAGAGCTTGAATGCGACACCTCCTACTTCCACGGTGATGACGATGAAGAACGTTAAGATACCAAGCCCGCCTATCCACTGGGTCAGTGAGCGCCAGAAAAGTAGACTGTGCGGCAATAGGGATAAGCCCTGAATCATAGTTATCCCTGTAGTGGTGAATCCTGACATA
>CAZHTU010000081.1:0-4095 GCA_964535815.1 Candidatus Undinarchaeota archaeon | reverse complement strand
TAGAACCCATGCCTTTGTGCTGATATGCGTTTGTATCATGTTTGCCAACTGCAAGCGGTTCACCAAAGATTCTTAATTCCCTGACCAAGGCTTTCCCTTTTAGGTGTTCAAAAGTCCATTTTGTTGGCAAGCGCAGTCTTAAGAAACCAGCTATTGATTTAGAGTCTTCAAGACTCAAAAATATCTCCTTACCTCCTGAAGCAGTGTACTCACTCTTTCTGAGTTCGAACTTATCTGGTTTATATCCTCTGAGCCTCAACTGACCGATTTCCCTGCACCTGATGCATTTACACTCTTTACCTTGTGCTTCTAATTCCATAGCAACAAGCTGGCCTAAATTACTCTTCTTGACTCCTGCAAGTATTTTGTCCACTGGAATATCACGCTGTATTCGCATAATTCGCACCCAGGGCGGGAAGAACTCGCTCGCCTTTGTCACTAACTCTTTTGCGTCGTCTGTTTCCAAAGGCTTGAATTTTCCACTTCGCCACCACTCTTCAAGTTCAGTGTTTTCAACCACAAGACAAGGGTAAATCTTGAGCATGTCCGGCTTGAAATCTTGATTTTCAAAAAGCTCTTTGAACATCTCCAAGTCTCGTTTAATATCTGACCCAGGTAATCCTGGCATGATATGGTACTGAACTTTGAGTCCGGCATCTTTGAGCCTGCGCGTCGCATCTATTGTTTCTTTGACGCCATGTCCACGCTCGACCTTCTTGAGCACATCATCATAAATCGACTGTACACCAATTTCGACACGGGTGACACCAAACTCTCTCATGAGCCCTATTTTTTCAACAGTGCATTCGTCCGGTCTCGTTTCATAGCACAGCCCGGTACAGCGGTGTTTTGAAGTCTCATTCAGTAGTTGAGCTTCTTTCAAGTTTTCAGAGTCTTTTCCATTTAGAGCATCAAAACATCCTTTCAGGAACTGTTCCTGGATTTTTCTTGATTTAGACGTGAATGTTCCGCCCATGATTATCAATTCTATCTTGTCTGTCGGGTTACCTGCCAGCTTCAAGGACGCAAGCCGGTTCACTGTCTGCGCATATGGGTCATACTTCAACATCTTAGCCCGACGGGCCGCTGGCTCCAGGCCAGTATATGATTTAGCTGCACCAGGTCCTTGAGGACAATAAATGCACTTCCCAGGGCAGGTCTTAGCGCGGGTCATTACTGCGAGCACAGCAATACCTGAAACCGATCTTACAGGCTTGGTCTTAAGCAGGCCCGCAAGTTTTCTTTTTTGCTCAGAATCACATAATTCAAGCAGCTCAACATTGGTCAAAAGATGATGGTGCTCTTTTGCATAATCCAGTCTCAATCTCTCTAACTTTTTTTTACTCTTATCCTTGATTAATTTATCAAGGAGTTCTTGTTTGTTCATAACTAGATCTGTTTGCCTTTGTCCCACATGTGGTCAAACAGGTGTTGAAGGCCTTCAGTCAGGTATGGGCTCTTGACCCAAATCCCTGATTGGTCTAGCCCTTCTGGTTCGAGCATTAATAGTGTTTCTTTATTGTCCTTTGTCAGGAATCTTCCCTTCAATCCTGACAGGTGTCTCACTTCTGAAACATCTGAAAGCTTTTTGGCATGTCCTGAGTGTTCATGTGCCAGGTCAACCAAAACTTTTGTTTTCACTCCGCGGTCTGCAGCTGCTTTTAGGTGCTCAGAGTGCCCTAAAAAGTGTTCAAGATTAGGAGAAGTAGTCACTTTGCACACATGGCTCTTTGAATGTTGTATCATGTGCTCCATCTTTCGCTGAAGATTTACTTGACCTTTGATAAGGCCTGAGAATTTTGCCGGGTCTTTGATTCCACCCTGACCAGCTAATGGTTCTAGAGCACCGACGATATCGTCCTTGAGCTTGTCTACTCTCTTAACTTTGTTATCATATTCTGTTTGATACTCAACTTTGATTCTGTCAACAATTTCTTCGGCTGCAACAGGCATATATCTTATTGGACGGCCCATCTGCACGACTGCAAAGCCCTTTTTCTCAAGACTCGACAGTACGTCGTATACTCGTGAACGCGGCACTGCAGCGAGGTCGCTTATCTGCCCTGCTGTTGAAAGTCCATGCGAAAGAATCGCAACATAGACTTTGGATTCATATTGATTTAATCCAATACGTTTTAATAGGGCAAAAACTTCTTCATTGTTGTTCATTTCGAAGGAGTTTATCGTTAAAGTAGTATAAAAATGTTACTCTTGCGCAGTGGTATTAAATTTCTATTCTTTCTGCTATTTGCAACACTAGCGTGCGCTCAGCCTAACGACATAGTTCTCCATGATTTTGCGACCTCAGATTCAGATATTGAATGGTTTGGTCCCTATCAGGTTGACGGAGAATACTGGGTTGCAGACATAAAACCTGAGAATTACTCACTTGTTGTTGCTGAGTCTGTGATAAGTGACAACGAAAAATTGGAAAATGTCTTTTTAGTCCACGAACTCTCAAAAATGGCAAGAAAGGAGCTCAAATACCTCAGTATCTTTTCTGACCTGGTATCAAATGTCTGCTGGCTTATTGCTAAATTATTCGCATTCATCTATAAAATATTCATTCCCTGGACATTCGGTGTCCTCAAGGTATTAGTCCTTGAAATAGGCGGTATTTTCCTGCCTTCTGATGTAATTGAAGTCAATACAGAGGTACTTGGGTTCGTTGAGTTTCTTGCTATAAACGAGTTTGATATCTTTGAGGGAACTTTTGAAGTATTTGCCAAGAGTGCACAGGCCGAAGCGACCTTGAGCAAATTACATGATACAAAAGACTATGCAACTGCTACTGAATTTCTGGCAATCTCAGATGACTTAATTGTTTCTTCATTTGGCATACTCAAACAGGAACAGGACCAGAACGTGTATCAGGCCAATTCAATGGCGACCCTATTTTCAGACGGAAGCGCACTTTTGAAAGCTTATAGATTCCCAGGTTCGGAACAGATGCAGTTTGATGAGGAAGAAACAAAAGCATCGGTCGAAAAATCCAATCAATTCATCATGGACACACTGGACAAGATAGCCGAGAAGTCCCAAGGATTAAGCAGATTGGCACCGCAAAAAGCAAAGAAGTCTGCAGAAGCGGCTAGGGAGGTTCTGAATGAACGTAACTGAGGCCATACTAAAGAGAAGAGCAACAAGAAAATTCAAGCCAGACCCGGTAGATGAGAAAACACTCAACACCCTACTTGAACTGGCTACCTGGGCGCCAAGCGCATGCAAGCTTGAAGGATGGCGCTTTGTGGTTGTGAAAGAAGAGAAAGAAAAAGTCTATCAAGCATACGGCCGCGACTGGCTAAAAACTGCACCTGTGTTGATAGTAATATGTACTGACCTCGATGTCTACGCTGACCGGTTTGGTGAGCGCGGTTCTGACCTCTATTCAATACAAGACACCTCCGCAGCTATAGAAAATCTAATGCTTAGTGCCGTCGAAAAAGGACTTGCTACTTGCTGGGTGGGAGCTTTTGATGAGAGTATTCTTTCCAAGAACCTAAATCTTCCAAAAAACATAAGACCGGTTGCAATAGTCCCCATAGGTTACTCTGATGAGGAACCAAAATCCACACGAAAACCACTGACTGAAGTCTGCCATCAAGAAAAGTGGTAGCTACTCTTGAATCAAAACTTCAGTTCCATTTAGGGAAACTGTAACTGTTTTTCTTCCAGGCGTCTCAAGTAGATTATACGGGTCAAATAGAATAGCGTGTTCAGATGATTGTGAGTACACTATTCCTTTGTGTTTGAAGACAACTGCCCAGGTCTTGCTCGTCTTGATATTACTATAATCATACACGCCTTCGGGAACATCCAGTGTCGCGACCATAGGTTCTTCTTCTGCGACTGAAGCGAGATTTGAAAGGTCTTCAAGTAAAGTATGCGGACTAGTCCCTGACGTACACCCGACTACCAGAAGAACCAAAATCAAAGACCACTTCATGCGAGCGTCGGAGCGACAGCTGAATAGCACATATCTTTCGAACTCGCATCTTCGCACACAGATTCATCCGTCGCTGCTTCTGCAACGCCGGCATAGCACGTATCCTGATACTGGCTTGTGATTTCAGAACACAATCCTGTTGCCTTGAC
>CAZHTU010000080.1:0-4117 GCA_964535815.1 Candidatus Undinarchaeota archaeon | reverse complement strand
ACTAAAGCTGATTTGCTCGCACTGGATTTTGAGAATTTAGTCTTTGATACGGTTCTTGGGAAGCAGTTTGAGTTCGTTGAATTTGACCTGCACTCGATTATTTTTGGGAGACGACCGCAGGCCATATCTAATTTCAGGAAGGCTTTGAGTTTTGCGCGCTTTTCCAAGAACAAGATTTTGGTTAGTACGCGGGCCAAGGACGAGTTTGAATTGAGAACTCCCGGGGACCTGAAAAGTCTTTTAAAGTCATTAGGGATGACTAATGCTGAAGCCTCTAAATGTTTGAAGGACAATCCTAAGGCCTTTTATGAGATGGTTCAGGAGAGAAAAGGTGAAGACTATATAGTCAAAGGGGTGAAGAAGAAATGAAAGCTACCCCGCCCACGATAAGAACACGGCAAAGGTACATAGTCTTCCAGGTTTATGGTGAGGAAAAATTTAAGAAGGACGAAGTAGTACATGCAATCACGAGAACAGGAACGAAGTTTCTCGGTGACCTTGGATATTCAAAGGCTAAATCCTGGCTGATAGATTTTGATTCAGGAAGCCAAAAAGGAATATTAAGGATAGTAAACACTGAGAAAGATAATATCAAAGCTACCCTAGTATTGATTAAGGAGCTCGGAGAGAAAAGAGCTCGGATCAATGTGCTGGGTGTGAGTGGGACGATAAAAAGAGCTAAGGAAAAGTGGTGGTAAACCACATCATGATTAAGGAAAAAGGTGATATAATATGGAACAGATGCCGCAAATAGCTGGTTATGACCGTGCAATCACGGTCTTCAGTCCAAATGGACGATTATACCAGGTCGAATACGCACGTGAAGCTGTCAAAAAAGGGACAGTAAGCGTGGGAATCAAGTACAAGAATGGAGTCGTGCTCGCAGTCGATAAGAATGTGACTGACCCATTGATGGTGGCCGAGAGCATCGAGAAGATTTATCAAATCGATGAACACATTGGTATTGCTACCTCGGGACTTGTTGCTGATGGCCGAAGACTCGTGGATAAAGGACGAGTAGACGCACAAAGTCATAGATTGACATTTGGCGAACAGATGGGTATTGGAAGCATGGTCAAGAAAATGACTGACCATATGCAATTGTACACCCAAATCGGTGGATTAAGACCTTTTGGTGTTGCTCTACTGCTCGCAGGTGTGAATGGCAAGGGAGACATAAGACTCTTTGAAACCGACCCTTCAGGCTCGTACTGGGAGTACGCTGCTACTGCAATCGGTGAACGCAGTCAGGAAGTCCGTGAGATATTCAAGAAGGAATATTCAGAGGACCTGGATAAGAGTGCTGCGATAGCATTAGCACTCAAGGCCATGTACAAAGGGACCGAAGACCAGTTCAATGGCGAGAGTGTTGAAATCTCGATTATTGAGAAGAAAGGCTACAAAAAGTTCTCTGACGAGGAAGTAGCTGTAGAAATCGAGAAAATGCTCAAGTCGGCCAAGAAAAAGAAGAAATGATTTCGGTAGACAAGGCCGTCCTTGCACGATTGGACACCCACGGGCACCACTTTGAAATCTTGATTGACCCGCAGGGTGCGATAGATTTCAGGCACGGTATCGGCAAGATTGAAGATGTCGTTGCTGTGGACGAGGTGTATAAGGACTCAGCCAAGGGTGAGAAAGCTGGCGAACACGTCCTAAAAGAGACTTTCGGTACAGAGGAATTTGCAGAGATTGCCACACAAATCATCAAAAAAGGTTCTATTCAGCTCACGACCGAAATAAGACATGAGATGCATGAAAGGACTAAAAAGAAGATTGTAACTCTAATTGCAAGAGATGCAGTTAACCCTCAAACAGGTATGCCTCATCCTCCTCAGAGGATAGAGAATGCCATGGAAGAGGCCAGAGTACAATTCGATATATTTAAAAAGGCCGAAGACCAAATCGAATTAGTAATAAAAGCAATAAAACCGTTAATACCCATCAGTTTTGAAACAAGACAAATTGCCGTTAAGATTCCAGGCGAATTCGCCGGGAAGGCATATTCTACTTTGCGAAATTACCACTCGACAAAAGAAGAGTGGCAAAGTGATGGGAGCTTGGTTGCCGTTGTTGAAATACCAGCAGGCATGCAACCTGAATTCATGGATGAAATGAACAAGGTAACCAAAGGAAATATAGAAATAAAGATCATAAAAAGGAGATAAAAAATGTTGAAAATTGAAGACAAGACAATCGTTGTCCCTGGTGAATTAATCGCCAAAGGACAAGAATACCTTGCCGGAGAAGGGACATACAGAGAGGGTGAAGATTTGTACTCATGCCTCTTAGGACTTGCAGAAGTTAGAGGCAAGTTCGTGAAGATAATCCCACTCTCAGGAAGGTACCTTCCCCGTATGGGGGATACAATAATCGGGGTGGTGGCAGATATCGCAAGTTCATTCTGGATAGTTGACATCAACAGCCCGTATGACTCCATTCTTCCTCTAAGCGAAGCGTCACATCGCTTCATTGAGAGAGGAGAAGAGTTAACCAGATATTTCAAAATCGGGGATGTGATATTGACCAAGATTGGTTCAGTATCCAAATCAAAGAACGTGTCACTCACAATGAGGTCACGAGGATTAGAAAAGCTCCAGGAAGGGAGACTAATCACCATTCAGCCAGCAAAAGTACCACGAGTTATCGGCAAGGCCGGAACCATGGTTAACATGATTAAGGACTACACAGGTAGCCGAATTGTGGTCGGGCAGAATGGCAGAATCTGGATTAAAGCAGACCCAGAACAGGAGAATCTCGTCGTAGAAGTCATCGAGAAGATATCTGCAGAAGCACATATCCCTGGATTAACAGACAGGATTAGAGAGATGCTGGACAAGAGAACAGGTAAGAAAATTGCACCAAGACCCAAGCCGGTAGAAGCAAAACCTACACCTGCAGCAGCGCCGGCAAAGCCAGCGCCTGCACCTAAGCCAGCACCAGCGAAGCCTGCACCCAAACTCCAACCAAAACCTGTCAAAAAGGAAGGTGAGAAGAAATGAGCGGTAAATGTGAAAAGAAATTGATAGTCAATGGTAAAAGACTAGACGGCCGCAAGTTCGACGAGCTTAGACCATTAGTAATCAAGGCCGGCGTTCTCGAGAGGGCGGATGGATCTGCCTATGTCGAGATGGGTAAGACAAAAGTTATAGCTGGCGTCTTCGGACCCAAAGAATTCCACCCAAAGCACAAACAGAATCAAGCTGAAGGTGAATTAAAGTGCCGATACAGGATGGCTTCATTTAGTACAGAAGACAGGATAAGACCTGGTCCTTCACGAAGAGGTACTGAAATATCAATGGTCATTCGAAATGCATTGAAACCAGCAGTCTTCATCGAAGATTTGCCTAAATCTGCAGTAGATATTACTATCGAAGTTCTTCAAGCAGACGCAAGCACGCGTGTTGCTGGATTGAACGCTGCCGCTGTGGCACTTGCAGATGCCGGAATCCCAATGCGAGATTTGGTAACATGCATTGCTATTGGCAAGGTCGATGGTGAACTTGTTACTGATGTAGCTAAGGAAGAGGATTGTGAGGGGGAGACTGATTTCCCAGTAGCAATGCTTCCAAGAACAAAAGAGATAAGCATGATGCAGCTCGACGGGCATTTCACGCCTGCAGAGTACAAGAAGGCCATGAAAATGGCTGACGATGCTATTCAGATTATCTACAAGGCGCAAATAAAAGCACTCAAAGACAGGTACTCAAACAAGAAAGGAGCTAAATCAGCGCCGAAGAAAGGAGGTGCATCCAAATGATGAACCCAATGAAATTCCCACTTAGGGAACATATCATCGCGCTCGCAGAGAGTGGAAAAAGACTTGACGGACGAAAGTTCGACGAGAATAGAAAAGTTACTATTAATGTCGGTGCAATCGAGAAAGCTGAAGGTTCAGCAGAAGTATTCATCGGCAAGACCAGAGTCATGGTCGGTGTCAAGATGGGACACAGTGTCCCTTACCCTGATTCGCCAGATACTGGAATGCTTATGGTAACTTCAGAGCTCGTCCCTCTTGCAGCAAGTGAATTCGAGTCAGGTCCTCCAAGAGAGGAAGGAATCGAACTTGCGCGCGTCATCGACCGCGGAGTTCGCGAGTCTAAGTGTATTGACATGG
>CAZHTU010000079.1:0-4133 GCA_964535815.1 Candidatus Undinarchaeota archaeon | reverse complement strand
TTTACCTGGAGAGGCCAGACTGAAGAGGAATACAATCAGAATATCATGGCCGTGCTCGATGCAAAGCCTGACTTCATCATTGATGATGGAGCAGACATGATTACTATGATACATCAGGATAAGCCTGAATTATTGAAAAAGATAATTGGTGGGTGCGAAGAGACCACGACAGGTATTGTTCGACTGGAAGCGTTTCACAAAGATGGTTTGCTCAAGTTCCCAGTTCTTTCAATCAATGATGCTGACTGCAAGCATCTTTTCGATAACAGGTATGGTACTGGACAGAGTACTATTGACGGAATTATGGCTGCGACCAATCTGACAATCGCAGGAAAGAATGCGGTCGTTGGAGGGTATGGCTGGTGCGCAAGAGGTATTGCTGCCCGTTTAGATGGAATGGGTGCAAATGTCACAGTAACCGAAGTGGATGCAGTTCGAGCTCTAGAAGCGAAAATGGATGGCTTCCAAGTCAAGACCATGAGTGACGCAGTCGTTGATGCAGATATAGTTGTTACGTCGACAGGGTGCCGGGATATTGTCGCTGAGGAGCACATCAAAAAGCTCAAAGACAAGTGTATACTTGCAAATTCAGGACATTTTGACATCGAGATAGACAAAAAAGCATTGGTGAAGAACTCGAAAAGTGTCAAAACAGTCAAACCAAATGTCGAAGAGTTCGCACTAAAGAATGGGAAGAAAGTTTATTTGCTTGGTGAGGGCAGGCTTGTCAATCTAGTTGCAGGTCAAGGCCACCCGGCAGAGATAATGGATATGAGTTTTGCCTTGCAGGCATTGGGTACTGAATACTTGATAAAGAAAGGCAAGCGCGTGCCAGCAGGAGTCGTCCCAATGCCAAAAGAAATTGACGTGAAAGTGGCAGAGCTCAAGCTCGAATCAATGGGTGTGTCAATAGACAATCTAAGCAAGAATCAACAAAGATATATCACAAGCTGGGATTTGGAGTAAATTATGCACAAGTGCGAGCGATGTGGTAATGAAACTGAGCATATCCACCACTGCTCGACATGTACTAAAAAAGTGTGCATTCCATGTTCACGACTGTGGCACGGTAAGCGGTTCTGTCTCGATTGTTTGACAAGAGTCTATTCTGCGCCAGTAAGAGAACAACCTAAAAAACCAATTGAAGAGCCAAAACCGACTCAGCAAATCAATTCTGCATCTATTGCAGTTCTCGTATTGACAATAGTAGTCATGCTCATTGCTGGCGGGATGTTAATGAGTAAGATGAATGAGGTCAGCGTACCTGAAGTCGAAGAAGGTGAAGAACTTGAAATCGCAGAAGGTGTTGATGTTGCCGAGGCAAACTTTGAGACCAGCCAGATAGCGTACATGAAAGGTCTTTTGGAGTTTACTGAACACTCGAGTAAGTGTTTTAATGGAAAATTAGACAAAGTCTCACTTGTCGTGGTCGGGCATGTTCAGGAAGGAATCTACATCCGCTCGGTAGAGTTGAATGAGAGGGTAGCAGAAGACTGGACTACCAATCTTGTCGGGGACCAAGTATTGACGAATTCCCATGCGACTTTAACAATAAAAGTGCCACGTGAGCTTCAAATGGCGCAGGGACAGGCAGTCCCAATCAAGATTTTTGTCATGGGAGATTCTGGAATCTACCAACAGACTAAATTCGTGCCGGATTTGAGTCGTTGTTAAGGCTTTTTGGATAATTTTTAGTTTATAAACCCCCCCTTTATAAATGGATATACCCTTATGAATAGTCCGCATCATTTAGAGGGGGGTGCATTTTTTTGGTGAAAAAGAAAGTAGCAAAAGCTAGCAAAAAGCCGATAAAGGCGAAGAAAGCTGTAAGTGCCAAAGCAAAAAAGACAGTGAGTGTCAAAGCAAAGGGCATCAAGCGGCCAAAAGTTAATGTTGAGAATGTTGTCGCGTCAACAAGTCTTGGAGTCGAGCTCGATCTCGAGACTATGGCTGCGCGGCTAGATAATACTGAGTATGAGCCTGAGCAATTCCCAGGCCTTATTCTGAGGTTGGAAGAGGCAGTGTGTGGTGTCAAGGCCGCAGTACTAGTATTCAGGTCAGGCAAGATGGTCTGTACTGGAACACGAAGTCCAGAAGGCATTCGAGAAGCGATAAAGCAAGCAATTATCCTGCTCGAGACGTGCCCGCACACAAAGATACCGAAAAAGTACGATGTCACGATACAAAATATTGTCGCGAGTTCGGATTTGAAGTGCGAATTAAACCTAGATAGGATAGCATTCACACTTGATAATGCTGAATTCGAACCTGAGCAGTTCCCCGGACTGGTTTACCGAATGGCTGAACCTAAAGTAGTATTCTTACTTTTCAGGTCAGGACGAATCATCTGCACAGGTGCGAAGAACATCGAGGATGTTCATAAGGCAATCAGAAAGCTTCAAATCGGTTTGAAAGAAATCGACGCGATGTAGGAAGCTTTTCCAAAAGCCTCAGTAAAACTGTAAATAATGAAAGAAAGCCCAATCGCCAAGTTGGAAGAGCACCCTTTTCCCTCGCTTCGCGAGTGCAAAAGCGCGCCCGGAAAAGAATAAGCAAAGATGAAAGAAAGCCCAATCGCCAAGTTAGAAGAATTCATGCGCAAGCACTGTAGGAAGGAGCTTGGCAAGATTGCGGCTGAATACCCTGAAAAGCGATCGCTTTTTGTTGACTTCACAAAGCTGGAGAAGTTCGACCCGGACCTGGCTGATGCAATACTAGCATCTCCCTCTGAGATTCTTGGCCAGGCTGAGGAAGCACTAAACCACATTGACATGCCGATAGAAGGCGATGTGAAGCTCAATGTCCGGATGCTCAACCTTCCAGACGAGAAAAACATACTTCTCCGTAATTTAAGAGCAGAACACATCGGGAAGATGGTCACTGTCGAAGGTATTGTCCGAACTGCTTCGGATGTTCGACCTCAGGCTTTAGTAGTCAATTTTGAATGTCCTGTCTGCCAAAGCGAAACAAAGGTCGAACAAACAGAAATGAAGCTGGTTGAACCTTTCCAGTGTGAAAATCCAAATTGCGGGCGGAAAGGCAAGTTTAAGATAAAGAACATCGAGTTTATCGACTCGACCAGGATTCGGCTCCAAGAACCGCCTGAAGCAATTATCGGAAGCGAACAGCCCTCAACCCTCTATGTTGAGCTGAGAGATGATTTGGTCGCACCAAAAGAGCGCAAGAAAATCTTACCTGGAAATACAGTCAAGATTAATGGTGTTCTGAGAGAATTCCCAGTCAAACCTGGAATGACCAAGTATGACATTTTCCTGGAAGCAAATTACCTCGAGACAACTGATACTGAATATGAGGAACTTGAACTGAGTAAGGCGGACATCAAGGAAATAGAAAAGACTTCAAAAGATTTAGACATCTACAACAAGCTTATTGATTCAATCGCGCCCTCAATCTATGGTTACCGGGAAATAAAGGAAGCTATTCTTCTACAATTGTTTGGTGGAATCAGAAAGATCCACCCGGACGGAACGACAATCCGTGGAGATATTCACCTATTCTTAGTAGGTGACCCTGGAACAGGTAAGTGTGTCTCAGGAGATACTGAGATACTACTTAGCGACGGCTCGCTGAAGAAGATTGGTGAAGAGAATCTGAAGCCTTCAGGAGTGGTGGACGATGGCACTTATGCCTGCACCAACCATGATATCATCTCAGTGGACTTCAGTGGGAAGAACGTCGAGACAAAGGCAGATATATTCTGGAAGCGACAGGCACCAAAGAACATGTATGATATCACCACCCAGAGTGGACGAGAAGTTTGTGTATCGCCCACGCATCCGTTCTTCATCTGTGAAGATGGGACCATCGCATCGAAGCAAGCATCTGACCTCCGAAAGGGAACATTCGTATCAACGCCCCGTGAGCTTCCTATCTTTGGCAAACCTCAACCACTTAAGATTGAGTATAGAGCGTCGCGCGCTATGAACGCAACAAGACTCAAGCTTCCGTCAAAAACCTCGCCAGAGTTTTGGAGATTCATCGCACTCATCATAGGCGAAGGATATGTCCAGATAAAGGGTGAATATCCTCTAGCCACAATGTACTTCACCAATAATGATGAAGGTCTGCTGACAGAAGTTGAACAATACTGCAAGAAACTCGGACTCAATCCG
>CAZHTU010000078.1:0-4134 GCA_964535815.1 Candidatus Undinarchaeota archaeon | reverse complement strand
GACTATCCTGAAATCCGCTCAAATTCGGTCGAAGATGTGGCCTTGGACGGTGTGAAGTACGTGGTCGAAAAGACAGGCAAAGCATGCTTCGTCGAGGACACAGGCCTCTTTATCGACGCCCTGAAGGGTTTTCCCGGGACTTACTCCAAATTTGTCTTTGAAAGGATTGGCTGGCAGGGCATTTTGAGACTTTTGCAGGATGAGACCAACCGTAGCGCAAAGTTTATAAGCGCTGTCGCCTACTTAGAACCAGAATCAGAGCCTCGGTGCTTCGTTGGCGAGGCAGCTGGCCTAATCGCTCACAAGGCTAGTGGAGATGGCGGTTTTGGATATGACCCCATTTTTATACCAACAGGCAGACAGAAGACTTTCGCTGAAGAACCAGTAACAAAGCATAAGCTATCCCATCGGTGCAAAGCGCTTTTGGGATTGAAAAGGTGGTTAAAGAATGTCTAGAATGTATTCAAGGAAAAAGGGCAAGTCAGGCTCAAACAAGCCTGTCGTGAAGGACTCCCCAAAGTGGGTGTCCACAAAGCCCAAAGACGTAGAGGACACTATCGAGAAATTGTCCAAGAAGGGCATGACCGCATCCCAAATAGGAATTGTCTTCAGGGATGAACATGGAATCCCGTCAGTGAAAGCACTCATGAACAAGAGCATTACAAAAATCAAGCAGGAAAAGGGCGTCGCAACTGAACTCCCAGAAGATATGCTTGACTTGATTCGAAAAGATGTTATGGAACGCAAGCATCTAGAGAAGAACAAGCGCGACCTGACCGCGAGCTACGGTCTCCAATTGACCGACTCAAAGATTCGCAGGCTCGCAAAATACTACAAGCGAACTGGAGCAATCCCACAGGATTGGAAGTTCGACTACAAGAAGGCTCAGTTGTTGGTGGAATAAGATGGTAAAAGCAAAACGAACGACAAGGGACCCATGGAAGATGAAGAAGTGGTACGATGTGTACGCTCCGGAATCCTTCAACCGCAACCTGATAGCCGAAACTCCAGCCACGGACAGCAAGCTAGTTCCAGGACGAATAGTCCAGTGCACACTCGCAGATGTTTCAGGGGATTCACATGACTTCAAGAAGCAGAGATTAAAGCTTATGTTCGCGATTAACGAGGTAAAAGGCAAGGAAGCTTCTACAAGCTTTGCTGGCCACTCAATCACTCGCGACTATGAGCGCAGCCTCACCCGACGTCATGGCACGAAGATAGACACCAACGATGTTGTGCAGACGAATGACGAGAAAAAGATTCGAGTGAAGTTAATCTCATTGACAGGCAACGCAGTCCACACCAATCAGGTCAAGGAAATCCGAAACATAATCACCAAGACCTTGGAGAAAACGGCCGCAGAGACTTCAATGGATAATTTTGTCCAGGAACTCTTGTACGGCAAGGTGGGCTCAAAAATCTACAGGCGCGCTGGAAAGATCTATCCGATGCGCTCTGTCGTCGTCAGAAAAAGCGAAATAGTGGCCTGATTTTAGGCCACGAGCTTTATTTTTGTTTGGGCTAGTATGGGGGCTGCCAGCCTATTTGTTTTAGTGGAATAGCTAGTTTGTTACCTAATCTAAGTGGGCTATAGAATGTTTTTAATTGTGGGCATAGGAATGTTTCACGCCAGTCTTTCCACACCATGAGGAGTTCTTTTTTATTCTTTGGTTCGAGGCGTTTCACATTCCCTCTCAGCCTTCTGAACAACTGTGACTTTTCTAGTTTTACTCCACCTATTTGTTTACTTTTGAATGGCTCAAGTGAATCTATAAGAGTCTTGCCCTCGAAGTAGGCACGAAGCAAATGGCTTTCTTTGGACGGCCCAATCAAGCTTTCTTTGGTCGCACTCCAACTCAGGTTCCTACGGGACCCAACTGCTACTCCCAGTTCATTTTGCCCAATTTTAGAAGTCAATGCATTATTAAATATGGATATACAACCACTAGAGGGAACCCTAAACAGCCTACTTTGCTCTCGAACCATTGCAGTATTAGGAGTTATTCCTAACAGAAACAGCATCTCTGCAGTACCTTCCACACTGGTTCTGCTCCACGGCCGCTTTTCAAAGAGGTAATATTTCCATTTCTCCTCCCTTACTTTGCGTGCTTCAGAGTTCCAACGTACTCTTACAAACAGCTCTTCGAAAGGTTCAATCTCGCCAGGCGGAAGCGGTTCCATATTACACTATTGTACTCAGTTATTTATTAACCTGACCTTTTGAGCCGTAATAATTATTCTCAAAATTATTACATTAAACGTCCAAAAGCCGAAAGGTATTTAAACTAGTCATCTATCTTATGAGAGCCGCGTTGAGGCGAAAGGGTCATGCGATAAATGCCTTCGGTATGGGTCGCGTTGCAATACTCGTCGTAAAAAACGATCCCCAATCGTCCCCGCAAAGAACCGTCCTTCGGGAAAGGCTTTGCACCTTGCACCTCGGTGCAAGGTTTTGGGCACGCTGGAATCTTCCTGGCTTTCGGGTCAGGAGCTCTCAAACCTTCGGGGGAGAGAGTTACCCGAGCGGAAAAGGAAAGGACCAATCTTCGGATTGGAACAGAACTTGGAAGCAAAGGGCCCAAAAGGCTTCGGCCGGATGGGTAGAGGACCAAGAACCTTCGGGTGACGGGAACTCAATTCCAGGGTGAAGACGCGGCATTTTTCATCTTCTTCTAAAGACATTAAATTCCCTACTCTAGAAAGGCTTATATCCTCTGCGAGTTTTACCAAACTCAGAGGTGATGCTCTATGAGCAAAGCTGAAGATAAAAAGGCAAAAGCATTAGGCGCGAAGTATGGCAAGCAGGCCAAGAAGCTCTACAAAGAAGGCGAGAAGAAGGCCAAGGTTGCAGGCAAGAAAGCAGGTGCCCGGGCCAAGACGCTTTTCAAACAAGGCGAGAAGAAGGCCAAAGAAAACAACAAGAAGTACAAGCTTGAAGAGAAACACCATTTGCCCGATGAATTCAACGACGCTTTCATAGCTTCTTCAGGTCTGGACGTGGCTGAGAAGAAGGCCGTGAAAAAGGCCAAGAAAGCAGTCAAGAAGGCCAAGAAAGTCGCAAAGAAGGCTGTGAAAAAAGCGAAGACCAAGAAGGCTCCAAAGAAGAAAGCCAAGAAAGCTCCAAAACGCAAGGCCGCCAAGAAGTCAAAGAAGAAACCTGCCAAGAAGAAAAAATAGAAAAGGCTTTTAACTGAAGTACCTAATGAAGGCGTATGATTAAGGGACTTCAGGATAGGTATATCTGGTTCGCGGTTGGCGCAGTAGCACTTGCAGGCATAATAATTCTATTGTTAGTGGCTAGCTTTGCGGCTGAGTTCAAGCTCACAGGTGCATTACTCTTCCTAATGCTGTTATCGCTTTTGTTAAAATTCCCAGACAGCTTTTCGAGCACAGGTGGACTTGAGATATCCATGGTCCTTGGAGTTATGATAGCAGCTATCCACGGATTCAAGCTTGCTGCGCTCTTTCTTTTCGTTCTCTTGACTGTAGGAGCTTACATAGTTAAGGAACGCCCTCAATCCACAGCCCTCACCCTCTTCTTCCACCTGCTATTTGCTCTGCTCGCATCAGTGTTCGCCACCATCACGCCGGAAAATTTCCTTTGGGTGACCATGGTCTTCCTGCTAATAAGCCACCTGGTTTCTGGCCCATTCTATGTGCTCACAGGCTGGCCACTACAGTCACAACTTATGTTCATGTTCGTTAATCTGCTCTGGAACTATATCTTCTTTAATAACTTCGGCCTTATTTTCTACAATATACTAACCTAACATGTCTAAAAAGAAAAACTACGCAATGTTGCCAGAAGAGTATTCTTCTAGCACCTCGAAGATTTATTTAGTTCCAGTACCCTACGATGGTACGAGCAGTTGGCTCAAGGGCGCAGACAAAGGCCCTGACGCGCTCATCGAAGCCTCCTGCAACATGGAGCTCTACGACATTGAGACAGATTCTGAAGTCTTCGAACACGGCATCCACACAGATGAGCCGGTCGACATCGGCCCAGACCCCGAAACTATGGTGGCCGCAGTCAAAAAGCGCGTGGCAGACCACTTGAAAAACGACAAGTTCACAGTTGTTCTGGGTGGCGAACATTCAGTCTCCATCGGAACGATTCAAGCCCACGCTGAAAAG
>CAZHTU010000077.1:0-4176 GCA_964535815.1 Candidatus Undinarchaeota archaeon | reverse complement strand
ATTCTGTGAACAGGAATTCGCAGTAACAGTTGTACCTTCGCAAGCTCCGAGCGTGCTGGTGTCGAGTTCAAGAACTGTAAACTTTGAACTCCCGCCTCCTTCGCTAACCTCGCCGTCTTCAGAACCTGAAGATTCGACTTCTGGTTCAGCACTCACAGTGAATGTGACCTGTTTTTCGTGCGTTTTCGTGCCGCCTGAATTGAATACCCTCGCAATCATAGTGTGTTCTCCCGCTTCTAGAGGTGTGAATCCTATGGGATTGGCGTCTCCCCAGCGGTCGGCGACAAGTAAATTGGTGAACTCGGAGTGGGAGAGGTCAAGCTCTGTAACCCGGTCCGGTTCAACGACCCACAGCTTCACAGAGGGGACCTGGATAACCGTGTCAGTAGGGTTCTCCAGAATGACCCTGAAATAGCCTGGCACGTCTTTGACGTATGCTGCAGACCTCTCTATATTCAGGATCAGATCTGTGAGGCTTCCATATTCATAATCGCCGGCTACAACCGGGCTCGCGCCCAGACCTCCTTCTTCAATCGCTGCACTGAATTGTCCAGCGACCTCTTCGCCCTTCGCAAGTGCGGCCTGCGAGGCAGGCGTCATGGCGTTGATGCCCTGTGTCGTGACAACGTACACGCCTGCAGTTAAAGCCATAACTAGAGAGAGAAGCATTACTGATGTTATCGCGGTTGAGACTGCCTTTCGGTTCATTCGACCATCACCGTCCATTTTACCTCATGGGTTCCTTGTCCTATTTGAGGATCTATCCACATATAGAGAGTGTTGCCCATGGCTCCAGGCATAACATCATCAGTCACCTCGAAGATTTCGGATGTGCCTGCCACGAGTGAAATCCACTCAGTGGATAGCTCACGGTTGTTAATACTAACTCTAATATTGACATCTTCTTCCTCAGATTTGAGATATATGATGGCCTTTTCTATGAGTGTATTTGGTAGGTTGAACTCTTTGATGCTCATTGGTGCATAATCTATTGTGGAACCACGCACACATGTCAATTCGTCTGGGTCAACTACTCCAGAGTATTTGAAAGTCTCTCCTGAGTAAGTATGTTCAAAGGCATAGCTTGCTCCGTCAGGCCAGCTCTTACTCTTTGCACTGTCCAGCCAGCTACAAATATACCCTGAGAGGCCATTTTCCCTGATGAATGGTGCTCTGCGTGCTGCAACAAGGTTTCTGGCGAGCCGCATTAAATTTTTATTCGGCGTCTCAAGAACGCTGACTGTAAACGTTCCACTGGAAGTAGGATATGAATCGGCAGTGAATGTGGTCTCTCTAGTATCCCACATAACTGTTTCTGCATTATTAATTCTAGAAGAGGTGGCCCAATACCCTTGTTCCACGTCCAAACTTTCATATGTCCCTGCATCACGATAGCCAACGCACGCAGACACGATACAGTTGCTACACATGGACTTGCAGAAACCGAGAACCCCACGAAGACCATTACCATTATTACAAGAGGTGATTGTCTTACCTGCACCCTTACAGGTTCCGTAACCACTCGTCGATTCCTGAGACACAACAAAGGTGGAGGTACCTCCACTGTCCCCTCCCCCCTCTGTCTGTACAACAATCTGGATAGGAACTGCTTCAGGTTGTTCACTCACGGTTAGTGTTTCTGTTTTTGACTTGGTCTGACCTGAACCCTGGGCAGTTACACTCACAGTATAGTCACCAATTGCGGCAGGAGTAAACCCTATCGGGTTGGCGTCTCCCCACCTGTCGGCGACAAGTATGTCTGTGAACGAACCTTTGGAGATTGGAATCGTAACTCCGTCCTTATCCCTAAGAACGACAATCAGTGAATCGACTTGGATTACTTTATCTGATGGATTCTCCAGGATGACCCTGAAGTACCCTGGAACGTCTTGAATATATGCGGCCGCTTTCTGGACGGAAATCTCAAGCTGACTGAAGTCACCATATGTGTAGTCTCCGGCTACTACTGGACTCGCACCCAGTCCGCCCTCCTCAATCGCTGCAGAGAATTCTCCGGCGACTACTTCGCCTTTGTCGAGCGCAGTCTCCGCAGCAGGGTTCATGATGTTGATACCCTGCGTCGTGACAACGTACACTCCAGCCGTCAAGGCCATAACTAGAGAAAGAAGCATGACTGACGTTATCGCGGTCGAGACTGCTCGATTGTTCAGTAATCTCTTAGTCATGTTTTGCCCCTTAGGATTATCTTTGGATTCGTTCGCATATAAAGGTTATTTCTGGGCTTTTCAAGGGTTCAGTACCACGTCGACACCTCGAGGAGAGAAGGTGTATCTTCTACCATTACTGCGCGTTTGACTATATACGCAGTTCCAGTTCCCTTGTAGATGTCTCCGAACTGTCTTCCGCCCACGACGACGCTAATCTTTTGTGCGCCTTGGAATTTGGAGGAGACACAACTTATGGCTATATTTGCCTCATTATCAGTACAGACCTTTGCTACATAATCTGAGGCAGTAAATGCGCGTTGCTGAACCATGTCCCTTAAGGCAACATCCTCCATGAAGTTCGGCACGCCGATGAGAATCATTGCAAGGAAGACTATTGTGAATATCAAAACCCCGAGGAGAATCGGTCCCTCCATCGGATGCATCATTCCTCGCTTGTTTGTGAACACTCTCATTTGGACACCACTATTCTCTTGCTTCTGCCCACATCCTCCTGTTCGAGCGTGATTCCTGATTGGACAACTGGATATCGTACAGTCTCACCTGAGGCTGTTTCTATCTTAACATGGTCAGGTCCAAGTGAGACAGTGTATTTTTCAGTGAGAAAGAGTGCTGTTCGTATGGTGCCAGGTAGCTCAATCGAGAGAGAACACTCGTACTCGCAGTTGTTATTCAAGCGTTCCACAGCACCTGCGATTCTCCCTGCAGTCAAATAGGCCTGGAAATCTTGGCTTATGTCTGTTGATTGTGCTTTGAAGCCGAGTCCGGTAAGCATGAATGCTAGTCCAAAAAACATGAATATGATAAAAGAAGCAAGCGTGTAAACCGAAACCTCGCCCTTCTTATCCAACTTGCATCTCTTCGACAATCGCGGCATACTCATTCTCCTTAGTTATCCTTAATCTGTGCACCCCGTCGAGTTCGAGTAAGTTGTCAGGTAGATAGAGAACCTTGACCATTGATACCCGTCTTACAAGTTCACCATCATAAGTAAGGCGCAGCTCCCATTTTCCATCCGGGGCTTGGATGACCTGCATATCTGTAACTCCCTCCGGAGTCCGGATTGAGAGTTCGGTTGTCGAGCCGGCAGGAAGAGACTCGGCAGTGATATAGAGTTTATCGACAGCATCAAATAATGCGTTGCTGTCCATTGAATCAGTGACTATCTCATATGAGCGATAGCCAAAAAGAAAAATGAAGGTCAGAAAGATGAATATCAACACTATCCAAGCTAGCGTAGATACGGTTACTGACTGACCTCTCATGTTATATGGCTTACGCGAGATCGTCTATAGCTGATCTTGCGCCTTCGGCTGCGGTCTCAGCTGCGTCTGCAGGTGCCTGGCTCGTACCAGTGACGTCGATGTTTCCGATCTGCGAAGACTCAACAGCGCCTTGTACGAAGACCATGTAGGCTGCCAAGAGTGCCAGGGCGATACCCAGCATGGCGATACCCACAACGGTATTCGAGATACCTCGCTTGTTGCCTTTCAGCTCTGAGAGTTTTTTCATGAATGTTGACATATGATGTACCTCCATTAGTGAAACATTTCTATACGTTTTAGTATTTAAAAGGAACTGATGGTCAGGATACGGGGTTTTCCCGGTTTTTCGCCAAATCCTTTCTCATCAGGACACTATTGTGATATTGATGGTCAAACTTGAAGTCCTTCGATACAGTTACCAATGGTTCGAACCCGAGCAGGGTGTATAAGGCAATAGCTGGCGCATTGTCTGCCACGGCTTGCAGACTAACGATTTCTATCCCTATATCTGGCGCCCTCGCGAGGAGAATTTCAATCATCTTCTTGCCTATCCCAATCCCTCGAAAGCCTTTCTTGACCCCAATGGCCAAGATACCAATATGGGCCTGATGCCCACCTATCTTGGATATCTCTGAATTAGCCACAACCTGCCCATCCTTCTCAACAATCACATGGACCATCCTGTCTTCAGTCACTGCTCGAATATGGTCGCTCACCCACTTTTG
>CAZHTU010000076.1:0-4180 GCA_964535815.1 Candidatus Undinarchaeota archaeon | reverse complement strand
AAGGAATGTGACATTAATCTCTTCCAGAGAATTATTGAAGTAGGTCATATTATCACTCTCGCCTTCTGAAATTATAGTAAGTTGAGGGTTATACGCGAAGAATCCAGTGAACTGAGGAGTCACAACTGCGAATAGAGCAATAGCTACCAGACCTACAAACAGAGCTAGTCTTGTCCCTTCTAGCATTAAGTGGACCTCATATGACCTATTCGGTCGAATAGAGAGACTCAAAAGTACTATTTATAGTCTGCTTATTTGACTCAGGTACAAAAAATCTATTGCCAGTTCGTTGACTTGGCCTTGCCTGACTCTACCTTTTTTATCATGCCCTTGACATCCTCAACTGTGACGTCTTTTCCTCCGAGTCCGGCTACAAAACTGTAGATTTCAGGTCCGTTCGGATAGAAGATGTTGCGGAGTTCGGTTGCCAGGACTCCGCCGCCAAGACCCATCGCAATGTCCTTTTCGATGACCACAAGCTTTTTGACGCCTTTCAAGGCTTCCTTAATCGCTTTGGCAGGGAACGGCCGGTAGAGGCGAATCTTGAGCATTCCGTACTTGTCTTCGCAGGCTACGCGTGCTGTACCGCAGAGCGTTCCAAGGGTGACAACCATTGTGTCGGTTGTTTTGGTCTTTTCTAATAGTCCGTAAGAGCGGCCGAAGATTTTGCCGAATTCTTTGTCCACGTCTTCCGCGACTTTTTCAGCACCCATCAATGCTTCCTCATGCTGCTGCTTAAGGTCGTAGTATGGTTCAGGGTAGGCGAATGGTCCTTGAGTCATTGGCTTGTCCGGGTCTAAAAAGATCTTCTTGCCTTTGTATTTGCCAAGGAAACTGCGGACCTTTTCCTGGTCTGGGACCTCTGTTGGCTCGACCGTATGGGTCAGGAAAAAACCATCAAGATTAACCATCACAGGTAAGAGAACATCATCATTCTCGGCTATTTTGTAGGCTTGAATTGTTGTGTCTAATGCCTCTTGATTGTTTTCTGTGAAAATCTGTATCCAGCCGTTATCGCGCTCACTTATTGCGTCTTGAATGTCATTCCAAATGTTGATTGGAGCTGAGAGGGCGCGGTTGGCGACTGGCATGACTATTGGTAATCTCATTCCTGAAGCTGCGAAAAGAATCTCGTGCATCAGGGCGAGACCCTGGGAAGCGGTTGCAGTGAATGTTCTCACGCCGGTCGCACTTGCTCCAACCGCACAGCTAATTGCTGAGAATTCTGACTCGACTTTCACATATTCGGCCTTGAGTTCGCCGTCTGCGACAAACTTAGCAACGCGTTCTGTGATGTGACTTTGTGGAGTTATTGGGTAAGCTGCAACAACTTGAGGCTCGGCAAGCATCGCACCATATGCAACAGCATCCGAACCAGTCATGACTTGTTTCTTGCTCATTTTTCCTCCAATTCCATAAGTATAGCTTTGACTGGGCACTCGTTAGCACAGATGCCGCAACCTTTGCAATAGTCCATGTCGATTTCTGCTTTCTTGTCCTTGATTACTACGCAATTCTCTGGACAGAACTTGGCACACATTCCACATCCGATACATTTGTCGTTTGAGAGTACAGGCTTGAATATTCTCCAGGCACCGGTCTTGTTCTTGGCACTCGATCCGACATCCGTGATGATTCCAGCTATGTTTGTCTTGCTCATTTCAATCCCTCGTAAGCTTCTTTGACTGCTTTGGCATTGAGCTCGCCTATCTTTCCTGAGAACCTGTCCTTGACCACTTTTTGTATAGCCTCTACAGAGACGAGTCCAGATGCTTTTGCAAAAGCCCCTAACATGACAGTGTTCACAATTGGTTTGCCAACAACATCCAGAGCAATTTTGGTTGCGTCGACCACACTGACATTACCTTTGAGTCCGAGGTCGTTTGCAGACTTGGTTGAATTAATGATTATCTTTCCACCTTCCTTGAGGCCTTCTGTTACATCAACTACTGAAAGCAAACTCGGGTCCAAGACCACGACAAAGTCGGGTTTGTACACTTGTTCTCTCAGGTTGACAAATTCTTTGTCGATTCTGGTAAAGGCCATAACTGGTGCACCCCGACGTTCGACACCAAAGTATGGGAACGCCTGGCAGTATTTGCCGTCCTCGAACGCCGCCTTGGCTAATAGTTCAGCAGCAGTGACAGCACCCTGGCCTCCTCGGCCGTGGAATCTGATTTCCTTCATTTCAGGATTTCTAAGGGGGACGTATGTTTAAATAATGTCCGTGCCGAAAATCTATTTAAACGAGCTGACTAAAGCAGGAGTATGCAAGCAGTCGTTCTAGCTGCAGGTGATGGGACACGTATGGGTCCGCTCACCTCAGGGAACATCAAGTCTTTACTTCCAACAGCAGGGAAGCCTATTATAGAGCATATCCTTGGAGCATTGAAAGAAGCAGGCATTGCTGAGGCTGTTATAATCTACAAGGATGAGGCAATAAAAGCTCTCGGAAAGGAATTCGAAGGCATGAAGCTCAGTTATGTGAAACAAACTAGTCCTCAAGGCACAGGGCAGGCTGTCAAGATAACTGAGAAGAAAGTTAAAGGTGCTTTCTTGGTGACGAATGGAGATAACATTGTCCCAGCCAAAGACATTAAGAAAGCTATTAATGCGTTCAGACAGAAGAATGGCCACGTCTTGTCTGTGAGAAAGGAAGAGGATGTGTCGAACCTTTCCTCAGTAGTTTTTGATGACAATAAAAAGGTGAGCGAGATTGTCGAGAAGCCTTCAAGGCCGACGAGTTTGTATGCAAGCCTTGGTGTCTATGTGTTCAAGCAATCTATTTTCGAACATCTCGCGAAGATTAAGCCGACCAGCAGAGGCGAGCTTGAACTGCCTGATGCAATCATGCTTGCAATCAAGAATCATGAAGATGTCTTTGCATGCGAGCTAGAAGAGTGGGAGGATGCCAGCTATCCTTGGGATTTATTGAGGATTAATTGTAAGCTTTTAGAAAGAATAAAACGTGAAGTGAGAGGTGTGGTTGAGAAAGGTGCAACAATCAAAGGTAAGGTACACGTTGGTAAAGGGACGCTGGTCCGCACTGGGGCGTATATCGACGGACCAGTGTTCATTGGCGAGGATTGCGACATCGGACCTAATTGTTATATCCGCGCTGGGACTTTTGTTGGAAATAATTGTAAGATTGGGAATGCTGTCGAGATTAAGAGCTCAATAATCATGGACAATACAAATGTCGGACATCTAAGTTATTTGGGCGACTCTATACTCGGCCAGGATGTTAATCTTGGTGCAGGGAGCATTTCGGCCAATCTAAGACTGGATGACAAGAATGTTAAAGCCGTAATCAAGGGCAAAGAACTGGACACAGGACGCAGAAAGTTAGGAGTAATAATCGGGAATGACGTGAAGTGCGGTATCAATACCTCCTTCCTGCCTGGGGCCGTGGTTGGCTCACACTCCCGCATAGGTGCTGACACAAGCATCCAAGATTCGCTACCTGACAAGACACTTATTTATTCTCAGGTAAAGCACGTCCAGAAAGATAGAAAGTAGCTATTCCTGCTAAGAGGAATAGATAAAACCAATCCAGTCCAGGGGTGACCTGCATCCCACGAACATTCTGAGATACTGTTATTGTTAAAGCTTGAGTGAACCAGGGTACTATTCCTGCCTCTGTGACATATATGTTTAGAGTTCTCGCACCTATTACTGCACCGCGCACCAGTAATGTTAATTGTTCGGAGCCTGAACCAGTGGGCGTGCCGACTAGGATTGTGCTCGAGCCACTCCCTAAGAATTCCGAGGCCGACGAAAGGGTGTCTCCGCCAGTGTAGATTCTAAGTTGGCCTGAACCCACTTGATTAGAACACAACAGACTCGAATTTGGAATGGTGACTTGGACATTGATGAAGTCGCCAAGACCAACAGCGAAGCTTGACCTATCCAATTCCACCCAGGTCGTGTTCAGTGCCCTGCAGAGCGTGAATGTTTCAGTAGTATTGGTGCCTAGGTCAGTCTCCAAAAAGGCAAAGACACTGTAGACTCCGGCTGGAACAGTATTGTCGAAATTCACAGACATGTTTCCTGTATCATTGCCAAATAGTGCAAAGTTCGCAGACGAGGAATAGACGCTTGAATTGGGTGAAGTTATGTTGAAGGTTACTTTGTCGGTTGAGTTTCTCCCACCTGTCAAATACATGGTGATGTTTATGGT
>CAZHTU010000075.1:0-4326 GCA_964535815.1 Candidatus Undinarchaeota archaeon | reverse complement strand
GCATTCCCCTGACCGTGTAATATCTGAAATCAAGCATCTAATAGACACTTATGGTATTAAGGAGATAAACTACCAAGATGATAATTTCCTATTGGACAGCCGCAGGGTCGAGCAGATATGTGATCGCATAATCAAGGAGGAAGTAGACATTACTTGGATGTGCGAAGGAAGGGTACATTCTGTGAATGCAGAGCTTCTTAAAAAGATGAAACAAGCAGGCTGTTGGTTGGTGTCTTTCGGTATAGAGAGCGGCAATGAAGAGGTACTCAAGGTCATACGAAAAGATATAAAATTGGATCAGGTGCGGAAAGCAATATCTCTTTGCGATAAGATTGGCATGGCTTCTAATGGCTATTTTATGCTAGGGCACCCTTCTGAGACAAAAGAAACTATACAACAGACTATTGACTTTGCAAAAAGCCTGCCTCTAGACACTGCTCACTTTAATATTACCGTACCTTATCCTGGAAGTCATTTATACAACATTGCTTCAGACTATGGAAATTTTCGCAAAGACGATTTAGATGCATATAGGGTTGCAACAGGTGACCCGATATTTGTCCCACACGGGCTTTCTGGAGGCTATCTCACCAAGATGCAAAAGCAAGCATTCAGGTCTTTTTATTTTAGTCCTAACTATATATTCAGACGTCTTAGAAAAATAAATTCCTGGAATGAGTTAAAGAAAAATATTCAGGGCTTTATCAGCTATTCAAAATTCGTCACAAAGAAGGAGTAATCAATTCTCGGAGCCCAGTCTCCAAATCCATCTTCGGGGAGAAACCTAGTTTCTCTTTTGCCTTGCTGATGTCTGCAACACTCTCATATACGTCACCTTTTTGCATTGGCTTGTAATCTATTTCCACCTTCTTTTCTGCGATTTTCATGATGCTGTTAGCAAGCTCATTAATCGTGGTCACATCACCGTTTCCGATATTGAATACTTCTCCTACCGCACTTTCCTTTGTTGCGGCAAGCAGGTTAGCATCTACGACATCTTTGACATTAACAAAATCTCGCGTTTGATTCCCATCTCCATATATTGTTAATTTTTGCTCTTTTTGGATTCTATCCACAAAAACAGAGATTACTCCCGAATAGGGACTGCTTGCATCCTGTCGTGGTCCATAGACATTCATATACCTTAGTTTGACAGTAGGCAGGCCATAAAGGTTAGTGTACACATTACAATAGTCTTCACCTGCTTTCTTGCTTGCAGCATATGGGGAGTCTGGATTGAGCGGGTGGTCTTCAGTTATCGGAAGAAACTTGGGCTCGCCATAAGAGGCAGACGAAGCTGCAAATACTAGGCGGCCCACATCGTGCTTTCGAGCGGCCTCCAATACATTGAGCATGCCTAAAATATTCACTTCAGCATCAAAGTAAGGATTCTCGACCGATGTTTGGACAAAGACATTTGCTGCCTCATGAAATACACAATCCACTTCTTTGAAATGAGAAGATATGGATTTGGCATCACAGATGTCTGCCTTTACAAATTCAACTTTATCTTTAAATGTTGAAATATTCTCAATAGTACCTGAAACAAGGTTGTCAAGAATAATTACTTCATTATCTGCACACAACCTCTCTGCAATATGTGAGCCAATGAACCCACATCCGCCAGTAACAAGTACACGCTTATTTTTTATCATTAACAAACCACTCTACGTATCGTTTCATCCCCTCTTCAAAACCGGTTTTCGGCTCCCAATCGAGCTCTTTCTTTGCTTTTTCAGCAGATACTTCCTTTCCTTTGTAATCACCCGGTCTCTGAGGTTTATACTCGATCTCAACTTTCCCTTCATAAACATTTTTTATGGTTTCTGCGATTTGTTTTATTGATATCTTTTCTTTTCCACTTAGATTGTAGATTTCATTCTTCGCCTTATCTTTCAGTGCGGCTACGTTTCCTTCAGCCAAATCCTCAACATAGACAAACTAACGATATTGGCTGCCATCTCCAAGTATTGTGATTGGTTTGTTGTTCATTACCTGTTTAATGAAGATAGGAATAACTGTTCCAGACCTTGCTCTAGGACCATAAGGAATCCCATATCTCAATATTGTGAAATCCACACCATACAATTCTTTGTAGTCATGACACAAGAATTCAGAGGCTATTTTTGTCGTGGTGTACACGTGGCCTGCACCTGGCATATAGAACGGGCTCTTTTCATTGACTTCGATTGTGTTCGCTCCTGCATACACCCAGACAGTACTTGCAAGGATTACACGTTTCAAATCATTCTTTCTGGCGCTTTCTAGGACGTTTATAGTCCCATCTATGTTTAGCTTGACTCCTAATTGGGGATTTGCAAAGACATCATTGACATTGGCCATTGCCGCTAGGTGGTATACTGCGTCTGTCCCTTTGAGTGCTTCTGAGACACTTCCACAATCCAGCAGGTCTGCAGCCTTGTGCGTTACGTCTGCTCGGTGTGGCTCTTTTAGGTCGAGCACTGATACTGTGTGGTCCGCATCAATCAATTTATCAACAACATGAGAACCAATGAATCCTGAACCACCAGTTACTGCTATTTGCATTTTATTTTTTCCTCAACACAGCATCTAAAGATGATAAAACATGCTCTGCTTGCTCAGTAGTCAGGGTTGGGAAGAGAGGTAAACAGATGTGTCGGCTACACAAATCCTCTGAAACAGGTAGGGACTCATTTACGTATTTTTCAAAGATGGGCTGTTTATGGCATGGAAGTTCATAGACCTCTCCGCTAAGGCCGACTTTATATTCTTCTTTCATCTCTTTCTTGAGTTCGGCACGGTCGATTCCTTTGTCTAGAACCGCGATGTACTTGTAATAATTGCATCTTAGTTCCTTAGGCAGTTTGAGCATACTTATGTGCGGGATTTCCTCAAGACCTTTATCATATATTCTTGCGATTTTGTTCCTGCCCTCAATAAATTCTTCAAGTCGACCTAATTGTGAGAGTCCGAGGACTGCGTGGAGTTCACTAAGCCTCCAGTTGTACCCTAATTCTGTGTGGACATTGCCTAAGAAGCCTGCTTTGCCTTGGTCTCTAAACACCAACGAACGTTTTTGCACTTCGTCATCATCAGAGACTATGATTCCACCTTCACCACTGGTTATTGTCTTTGTTGGATAGAATGAGAATGACGCGGCCTTTCCAAAGCTTCCTGCCATTTTTCCATCTAGTGAACTACCATGTGCATGAGCAGCATCCTCGAACAAAAAGAGATTGTTGTCTTCGCAGAGCTTCTTTAACTCATCAATTTGTGGTGTTATTATGCCGCCTATGTGCACCACGATAATTCCAGTCGTGTTTTTGTTTATCCTTTCTTTTACCTCTTCAATATTCAAGGAGAAAGTAGTAGGGTCCATATCTGCAAATTGTATTTTTCCTCCTGCATGCAGTACTGCAGCAGGGGTTGCGAAAAACGTATTCGTCGGAACGATGACCTCTTTATCTTTTACATCGAAAATTCGCATGGGGATTTCTATGGCACTCGTGCCACTATTTACTGCAATCGCATGTTTGGTGTTCACTAATTGAGAGAATTTTTCTTCAAATGTTTTGGTATGTTTACCTAGTGTAAGCTGACCGCTTTCGAGAATACTGTCGATTTTATCCAGAATATCCTTGCGATCTGCCTCTGGAAAGTAGATTTTTGCAGCTGGAACGTTCATGATAATTTATTAAGTTGATACAAAATATTCTTTAAATAAGTGTTGTGTTTCTTTAACTCACTTAAGTTGGATGACGTCTATTTTGGAGGTTTTTGGTGGGATTAGCAGATAGTACAACAAACCATAGCTCCGAATATAGAATAAACTGGCATCAAATAAAGAGCTAAAAACCGCAAAACTCGCACCAAGCCCAAGTCGTTTGCCTAGAAATCTGAAAAAGACCAGGATAAAGGGCAAAAACATCAAAGTGCCCCATATTGAACCAAGAAGTAACGAGGTACTCACTACTGCCATTGTATAGAGGAGCATTGCAAGGTGGGGTTCTCTAAAGTCAAATAACTCTTTTAGTGTCAGTTGTTTTAGGAATATACTGTTTTCCAAAGCATACCATATGTTCTTTTTTACATACCCAGAAAAACTATGCCCTTCGCGTGAGCTGTCATGTATCATTGAGATTTCCTTTATTCTTTTGAGCTTATATTCAACACTTCTGACTTTTACTGCCAATAGCGTCTCTTCTTTGCAAAAATTATCTGGAAACCTCTTTAGTGCCTGTTTAGCCACGTCCTTCCGGAATAAAAAATTTCCACCCATATTTTTCGCATAACCTACTTTATCTGATTTAAAGCGTGAAAAATATAACTTACCGAAAAAAGATG
>CAZHTU010000074.1:0-4366 GCA_964535815.1 Candidatus Undinarchaeota archaeon | reverse complement strand
AAACTTTTTTGCTACGCTCGGTCTTCTGTTAGTGTTGGGCGCCATTTCGCTTGTGTTTGGCATTTTACTTGGACTAGTGTCCCTGGGTTTTGGGTCCGGCGGCCTGATGGCTACAATTGGCAAAGCAATAAGCACTATATTCCTTGCAGTGAATATGACGTTTAATATTACCGTTACAAGTGTTATCTATTTGACTGCTATACACCGACCAAAAGAGTCAGGCAAGCTCAAAAAGTAAGGTTATTATCACGGACACTGTATCTTTTCAAGGTCCAGAGCGTAGATTGTTGAGTACCTAGAGTATACTCTGCTAAGATTTGGTATGTCTGGCTCACCTGCAGATATGAGTCTGGAAAAAATATTGTCACCAAGCGTGCCCATCCCAAGGAGAAGATAGTCGCTGTAGCTGAGCGCAGTGGCGTTTATAGTGTAGTCTTGAATCTCATATGTTGTGCCGTTTAATAGGTCTACTATCTTTCTCAATGGCTGGCCATTTATTCTGCCAATCCATTTATCACCCTCAAGCGTTAATTGCACTTTTTCATTGCCGCTTAATTCGTAGCTTATACTGGTTGAGTTCCATGTCCTCGGTGTACCACGCATATAACCACTACCCATCTCACCAGTATCGGCGTAAGTTATCCAGGGGAACTTGTTCATAGTATCCAGTATAGGGAGGAATACGTACCTAGCGTCGTACTTCTTGGCTATGCACAGTGCTTCTTTCTCATCAGTGGTGGTGAAGAATCTTGCCACGTCCCTGACTTCTTCCTCAGGCTCTAGCGGTGCGAAATCCTCCTCACTGCATCGTTTATTCGCCGGGACAAAGTCCTGGAAACAGGCAACCGACTTCATCAAGGGAAGGGAAGGTTCCTTAATGACCGGTTCTAACTGGCTTACAGCTTTCAGCTCTTTTCCATAGTCCCACCAGGCTAAGACACCAGAACCAGCAGGGATATTGTCTCTCATCCAAAGAAGCGAATCAAGGTCTGAGAATATCTTGCTTCCTTCATATTCACAGCCTGTCCTTGTCGTCTCGTCGCATGCAGGCAGTTTTACGTACAGCGGGTCGGACGTCTCCTCATTAAAAGACCACAGTGAATATACGAACCCCAATAGGACAAGGAAAAATACAGCGACTACATACTTATTTTTATTAGTTTTTTGTGCTGTCATTTTTCAAGTATTAACTGGTTTAGAGAGCTTCAATATCACTCAAGATGTCCCACAAAAGCGTCCGCCCATGGGCCGGAATGTTAGGGTCCTCTGTTACTTCCTCGAGGTGAGCGATGGCAGTATTCTTTTTGACATTCATGTCTGTTTCTTCAGAATCAGTGAGTGTTTTTTTAACATCTTCTGCAGCTGTGATTACATTTCGCGGTGTGGAAGAATCTTCGAGAAGGTGGTCTATCTTCGCAATCAGTCTTTGAAAATCATCTTCAGTCATTTTAGTTCTTCTCTGAGCAGCTTGACGCAGAGTTCAAGCCCTTCGTCGAGTTTCTTCTTGTCTGGGCCATTAGCTCCTGCGGCACCTGCGTGGCCTGAGCCATCACCGCCGAGGTGCTTGCCCACGCTGGGCATTATGGACTTTCCTAGATTTAGTCCAGTCTGCTTAATAAAGTTTCCTTTGGCTCTTGCGCTTATCCGCGCTTCTCCTGCATCGCATCCGACAAAAGCCACGTCCGCGCCTACCCTTAAGAGAGCTCGTGCAACTGCGGCTTCAAAAGACCCGACTCGCGAGGTGGCGATTATTGCCTTACCAATGCGATGGATTTCGGCACGCTGACAGCCTTTGAGCTCAGCTATCTTCTCTGAAGCACTCTTATCTACTGCCAAATCTGCTAATAGTCCCCCATACTCGAGCTTGTGCTCTTGAAGCATATCTGAAATGAGCTTGAATCCCTTGCGGTCTAAGAGTCTTAGATAGGCTGAATCTGCGATAAGGCCCAAAAGCATCAATCTGGCCATATCCTTGTCGTACTTGACGTCGATTGAATCGTGGATATGCTGAGTAGTGGAAAATGCCAAAGGATTGACAAAGAACTTTCCCTTGAATGACGCACTTTTCTCATGGTGGTCTACAATGACAAGGTTCGCACCTGAGACATCAACATCACCTAGTTGGTTCGGTGTCGATGAGTCCAAAACCACTACCATCTCATATTCTTGAAGATTTGGTCCCTCTATTACTTCCTGGTCTCCGTACTTCAGCAATCCGCGGGCCTGCAGACTAATGTCTTTAGCAACACTATAAGTCAAGTCCTTAAATCCAAGTTTCTTCAGCACTCGGCCTAGCAAAAGCACACTAGTAATCGCGTCCACATCTGCGTTATGGTGCGATATTAGTAGCGTTTTCTTTTCAGTGTTCTTTGTGAAAAATGCTTTCATCTCTACAATCCATGAGTATTTCTCAGGCTTTAAATCATAATCGTAAGCTTTTTATATTGTCACTACCAGAAAGTAGTATATGTTTTATGATTTAAGGTACTTGATAGACACAATCTACATTCTACCCGGAGCTTTGAACTGGTACGGGTACGATGCGTTCTCCTTCTTGAGAATAACAAGTCTTGCGCAGATGGAAGCAGTCATCCAGTTAGGGATAGCTGCAGGGACTCTAAGCTGGTTCCTTGCCACCATCTTATCTCATTTCTTTTTTTACACAGGAGGCGTACGCAATAGTGCTCGGTCAGCTTTCTTCCTCGATGTAGTAATCAAAGGACCTATCCAGGAAGAGCTAATCTTCAGATTTATAGGAATAAGCGCTATTTACCAACTGACTGGGTCACTTGCTCTTGCAGTTCTCTTATCCTCTCTGGCTTTCAGTGTCATCCATATGGGTTGGGGTGATTTTAGGCTTCCAGATACGTTTGTTAGTGGAATACTCTATTCTACTATCTTCCTCTGGGGAGGCCTGCCTGCGGCTATAATTGCACATATGACACACAATCTCATAGCAGTTCTATTATGGTTTGTCTAAACTACTGCTGAGGTAGTGCTGCTTGAAGTTTCTTCTGGAGCTCGAGTGCTGAATCTCTAACTTTCTTTTCCTGCTTCTCGATACCCTTCAGTCGCACGTCCAGTGTCTCAGAATCATCGCCAAGGTCCTTTTTGAGGTCCTTGATGTCTGTCTTTATCAGGATACGTCCGACGGCCTTGTAGACGTCTGTAGCTGCTTTTGCTTTTCTCAGTGCGTCTAGAGAGGCTTCTGTCTCCCTCTTCTGGGCCTCGGTCTGCATCTTTTGGCTTGTCAGCATCTGCAATTGTCTTTGCAGATTCTGGAAATTGGCCAAATCTTCCTGGACTTCTTTACTTACTTCCACTTTTTACACCTCCGAATTCACATGCAAGCTTAAGCCATGCCATGTAAGAATTCAATGCCGCGCGCAAGGCTGTCAAGTCTTGCGCCTCGAAATTGACAATGAGATTATTCCCCTTGGAAATAATCTCCTCTTTGACCCTGCCACCCTCGCGCTTCTCTATAGAAGCTTGGATAGCCTTGACGATTTTAGGGTCAGAGAAGCTGAGTTTTACCTCAGCATTCATCTCGCTTTGACCTTTTTGGCTACAGGCGTGCGCATCTTGTAGATGACACGATACCCACAATATGGGCATCTAATCATCGCTGGGGGTAGACTTTCTAATACCCGACCACAGTCACCGCATTTATACATTCTCAACCTCCTTAACCCTTTGAGGTTGATACATGCCGCCTGCGAACTTTCTGCCGCACTTGGAACATTCCCAAATACCAGCATCCACTCGCTTCACCTTAAGAAATCTGCAAGCCGGGCAGACGAATTTGCCTTTCTGAACAGCTTCTATTTCGGCAGTCCGTTTCCTGACCCTTCTTCCATATCTTTGGCCGAATCTTCCGGCTGAACCTACATTCTTGGTCATAGCTTCCTCAATTAGGCTTGCCTACTTTAAGAGCTTTCTCACTTCCTTACCGTAGGCAGTGCTCCAATCTATTACTTGCTGAATCTCTTCCCCACTGAATGTACCTTCTCCACCCTTCTGCATGGCTCGAATATTGCCATCCACATCAGTGGTGATTGTTATCCGCGCATCCAGTGCGAGTTCTTCCTCATTTGTCGGGTCTAGTAAGAGATATTCACCAATCTTTACAGCAGTACACGGGATAGGAATATCCTTTATTGGTACTGGAACCTTCTTATCCTCATTTACCTCAACCTCTTCTGTTTTGGCATTGTACTTGATTTCAGCCATCTTGGCAGTCTTGAGTGCGGCTATCGCACCAATTCCTCCAGCAACTATTAAGTTACCAAGGTGGTCAAGTATCCACACGTCGATAGCGACAGAGCGAACGCACTTCTTTGGCTCGACACAGAGTTTATCCATGTCA